>NZ_QSDM01000005.1:0-152347 GCF_003464045.1 Dorea sp. AM58-8
CCGGATTCTGAGACTGCCATCTCCAGGCATCCTCACACATCTCCTTCAGACCACGCTCTGCTTTCCATCCAAGCACCTTCCATGCCTTGGCAGGATCTGCGTAGCATGTTGCAATATCGCCTTCTCTTCTCGGCTGGATCTCATATGGAATCTCTTTGCCGCAGGCTTCACCAAATGCCTTTGCCATCTCAAGTACAGAATATCCTCTTCCTGTTCCCAGATTGATGATGTCCAGTCCCGGTTTGGTAAAGATATAATGAATTGCCTTTACATGACCGATTGCCAGATCCACTACATGGATGTAATCACGCACGCCGGTTCCGTCCGGTGTGTCATAGTCATTGCCAAACACACCAAGTTTCTCACGCTTGCCGACCGCCACCTGTGAAATGTAAGGCATCAGATTGTTCGGAATACCCTTCGGATCCTCACCGATGCGTCCGCTCTCGTGTGCGCCTACCGGATTAAAATAGCGAAGCAGGATCACATTCCATTCCGGATGTGCTTTCTGCAGGTCTGTCATGATCTGTTCCATCATAGACTTGGTCCAGCCATACGGATTGGTACACTGTCCCTTCTGGCAAGACTCCGTGATCGGAATCACTTCCGGATCACCATATACGGTAGCAGACGAACTGAATACGATATTCTTGACGCCTACTTCGTCCATAACCTTCAAAAGTGTCAATGTTCCTGTAATATTATTCTGGTAATATTCCAACGGCTTCTTTACCGATTCTCCAACCGCCTTCAGTGCCGCACAGTGGATCACTGCTTCGATATCCTCTGCTGCAAACATCGCTTTCAATGCTTCTTCATCCAGGATATCCCCTTCATAAAATGTAATCTTCTTGCCTGTCAGCTCTTCCACTCTCTTCAGTGACTCTCTGGAAGAATTACACAGATTATCATATACCACTACGGAATAGCCGTCATTTAACAGCTCCAGAGCTGTATGGCTTCCGATATAACCTGCGCCTCCTGTAATTAATATACTCATAGGTTTGATCCTCCTTATCTTACTTCCACAAATGTTGCGGATATACCCCGTTATCTTTCATCTTCTGCATTGCTTCTACTACAACCGGCTTATCCTCTTTGTAGGTAATTCCATACCATTTATCATGAGACTTAAGTACAGATACGGTTGCACGGTCTTCCTCTAACAGTCTGCTGACTACCGCCGGAAGGAAATACTCGCACTTCATCGGATTCTCTTTGATGCCCTTGTCAAGAAAAGCCGGGAATCCTGCCTTGATCTCATCCAGAATGCTGCGGGTGAATCCCCACATATTCATAGATACGATCGTATCTGCCGGAAGCTCTGTCCAGGTCTCGCCGTCATCCTCTGTAAATGCGATACCGCCATTTCTCTTCTCGATCTTGGTACGCTCAGTAACCTCTACCAGTTCATGCTGATCGTTGGTCGTACATACACCACGAGATACATGTCCATTGTCGGTAACGGTATTACCAAGAATATAGCCTACCATGGTATAGCGGAATTTATCATCATCCTGATGTGTTGTCAGGTAATCATAGATCAGCTGGAATGCCTCTACGCCGTAATAATCATCCGCATTGATGACTGCAAATGGTCCATTCACCTGATCGATGCAGCTAAGTACTGCATGTGCCGTTCCCCATGGCTTCACTCTGCCCTCCGGCACGCTGTATCCGTCCGGAAGATTATCAAGCTTCTGATAAGCATAAGATACTTCCATATATTCCGACACACGGTCTCCGATTGCTTCACGGAATGCCTGCTCATTTTCCTCTTTAATAATAAAAATTGCTTTCTCGAATCCCGCTCTTTTTGCATCATACAGTGAGAAATCCACAATAATGTGTCCTTCTGCATCCACCGGGTCGATCTGTTTCAGACCACCGTAACGGCTTCCCATACCCGCTGCCATAATTACCAATACTGGTTTGTCCATAGTTGCTTCCTCCATATCCTTTTATTCTTATATCTATCCATTTAACCGCGCAGCACTTCTGCAAGAATCTCCATACCGCGGTCAATTTCCTCTTTGCTGATGGTAAGCGGCGGAAGGAATCTGAGCTTTGTCTTCGCTGTCAGTACCAACAGACCCTTCTCTGCACATTTCGCTGCTACTTCTCCGGCCGTCATATCCTCCGGAAGCTCTGCGCCAAGCATCAATCCCAGACCTGTCACTGACCTGATCTGAGGCATCGCATTCAGCTTCTCGATCATGTATGCAGACTTTTCATTAACTGCTTTCAAAAATGTCTCATCCATAACATGATCCAGTACATATTTGGCACCTGCACATGCTACCGGATTACCGCCAAATGTGGAACCGTGCTGACCAAATCCCAGCACTCCGGATGTCTTCTCATTCATCAGTACTGCACCCAGCGGAAGTCCGCCACCGATACCTTTTGCCATAGTTACTACATCCGGATGTACTCCAAACTGCTCATAGCAGAAGAATGTACCTGTACGGCTCACGCCTGTCTGGATCTCGTCTACTACAAATACCAGATCCTTCTCTTCACAGATATGCGCGATCTCTTTTACAAACTCAGAATCTACCGGAACTACTCCGCCTTCTCCCTGGATCAGCTCGATCATAATACCACAGACCGTATCATCAACAGCTTTCTTCAATCCTTCAACATCTCCTGCATCTACAAAACGGAATCCCTCTGTAAATGGGAAAAAGAACTGATGAAACACATCCTGTCCTGTCGCTGAAAGTGTAGTGATCGTACGTCCGTGGAAAGAATTATTCAGCGAAATGATCGTATTACACTGGCTTCCATGCTTCTCCATACCGTACTTTCTTGCCACCTTTACAGCACCTTCATTCGCCTCTGCACCGGAGTTGCCAAAGAATACTTTGGAAAACCCTGTGTACTCGCACAGCTTCTCAGCCACCTCTACATCCGGCTGTGTACTGTACAGATTCGATGTGTGCTGCAGCTTGTGTGCCTGTTCAGACACCGCATCTGCCCACCCCTTATCTGCGTAGCCCAGGCAGTTCACACCGATTCCACTTGTGAAATCAATGTACTCCTTTCCTTCCGGATCTTTCGCGATCGCTCCGCATCCCTCTGTCAGAGTGACCGGAAAACGCTTGTATGTATTTGCAATATATTTACTGTCTTTGTTCTGAATGTCAATAGAGTTCATGTCATATCTCCTTTCAACCCTGCTATTTCAAGTATAGCACGACCACATATCCCCCGCAATGACACATTTGTCTAAAACTTTGCACAATCTGCGATGTCAGGTTTTGCGAATGCCGGCGATGGGTCTGACGCACTGAACCATCCATAAACTAAAAAAGGACAGAAACCTTTGTCCCTGTCCTTATCCTTGCTTATCTGTTTCTTCTGCGTTTGAAGAACAATGCTGTCAGCATTCCTGCAAGGGAAATGACCATTACCATACTCCACAGCAAAATATTTGTACTATCGCCTGTCTTAACTGCTGTATCTGGCTTTGTAGAAGTAGTAGGCTGTTCTTTGTTGGAAATCATAGAAATGACTGCTATTTCTTTATAATCACAACGTTCACAAACACGTTCTTTTTTGCCTGTTTCTGTGGTTGTTGCTTCCTTGATGACTTTCCATTCTCCCCACGTATGACCTGTCGCATCTACCTCATTTCCTTTGTAGCTATGACTACAATTCCTGCAAGTATATGTCGTATATCCTTTCTCTGTGCAATTTGGTGGTGTAACGACTGCAACATAATCATGTTCGTTTACAGTAAACTGTAGCTCCGTTGTTGCTATTTGAGCATTAGCTGCTGTTACAGTAAGCGTTGCCCGATATATACCTGTTGCTAAACTGTCTTTTGGTGCTACTGCTACTTTTAGAGTGTCGTTTGGCTGGATGGTTGTAGTACCATCACCACTCAACTCGAACTTATCCTTATCTGTACCCGTGATAGATATATCTACATTCTCTAAATCAACATTTCCGCTATTTGTAATCGTAAATTCCTTTGCGGTAATTGGTTGATATCCTACGCAAGTTCCTGTAAATGTTCCGTCACCATTTAAAAGCATGCTGTAAACTGCCTTTGTTGCAGGTGGCAGTGTGATATTCACATCACTTGCTGGCGTACCTAAAATGGTAAAACCGTTTTTAGTGATATTTGTTACTGTCAATCCGTTCAAGCCCTGGATACCATCCTCATAACCATCCGGAAGAAAATATCCGTCAACAGCTTCTACTATAATATTCGTAATTGCCGTGTTTGGAACAACTTTCTGCACACCATTATTCGATGTGATATTCAATCCCGCACCCGCAACAATATTCACAGCAGTTTCTTGTTCTTTCTCTGCCAAAGCCGCATATGTGATTCTATTTGCTGTATCTGTTGTTTCCAGCCATATCTTGCAATTCGCAAAACTATCTAAATTCATACCACTTGCAGAAACTTCTGTTTCATTCGTAATTTGTTTCGCATACGCACCATTGCTGTTTTGTGCAACCAGATATGTACCATTTGGAACATCTGTTAAGATAACCTTGCTATCATCATAAGAAATTACGGCTGAACCTAGGTTCTTACTATACTTACCGGCGTCATAGCGTAATGTAAACGCTCCATCTCCATCCGTATCCTGCAGTGTTAAATTACCTGTGGATGTTGCTGACGGAACAGCCGACGCAAAAAGAATCGTTGATGAATTCAGTTCAAAAGCAGGTCTTATTTTTTCTACATTGCTTGTTCGAGCTCCACTAAAAGCAGGATAATTCTTAGAAGGCCACGCAGTCAAAACACTACTTCCATCATTCGGATTATCATTACTAACAAATGGTGAACGAATCCAAAATAATTCAAGAACAGATTTTCCCCAATAACTTGGATCAATACGAAGACCGTCATTCAAATCATTTGCGCTGTTCTTTCCCACAGTAATGTGATTATAATCTTCTTGGTCTCCATAAGCCAAATATAGCTTATCCGTCGTGGAATAGACGCCGTTGTTTTTCGTATCATCAGTATAAATCGTTGTTTTATTTATCAGTGCCTGTTCTGAACCTGTAAAAAAAGAAGCTTCCATCTCTTTTAAGGTAACATTCCTTATATAGCTCGCACCGTAGTGATTCGGGAAAACTTCTGCCGGTTCTCTATCAGGATAGGTACAGTTCCACTTATCATCATATGTTTTATTGTCCATATAATTTGATTCAAATTGTACATCATCTCTCATAGAACTTGCAGAAAATAACGTTATGCCATCATTACTTTGACTTCCTGCAATCCACCACTGTTGATTGTTGTTTCCGAAATAGACTTTTGCAGGATTTTTCACTCCGTCATTATCATTTGTATCATAGTTTTTTAATTCTTCAACAGTTGAAAACTGCTCTTTCGTTGGCGATTGATTTTCCTCTGCATGAACGCTGGTACTAAACGTCGGAAACATAGTCAATACCATTGCACTTACCAGCAAAAATGAACAAGGCTTTTTCAAATATCTTTGTTTCATATTTACTTTCTGCTCCTTTCCTTGACTTTTCTCAAAAGGTACACCTGTTAATAGCCACTATATCATTATCTAGTATAGCTGAAAACGCCTATTTATTCAATGATTTATCATTTAGAACAGCTCTGAAGATGTTTTTTTTTGCTAAAATTACCAGATTATATTTTTTGTAAAAGGTGTGTTTTTTTAGAGTTTGGAACATATTATTTCTGTTTCATCAGACGGTATTCCCTCAATTTCCGATAGAATGTTGCGTCGTTCATTTTTATATTCTTCCAGGACTTCCGACAGCGGAAGCCTTTTCTTTTCCCTTTCATGGACAATCTCTCCAAAATTCTCTAGTAGCATGATTTCTGTTCTGCCAAATTTTGCACCATTTTCCTAAGAAATCCTAAGAACTGTTAAGAAAATACAAGACTTCCCGGATACAGAAAAAAGCCCTTAAACACCGGATTTCCGGTATTTAAAGGCTTTTCTTTCATTCACTCATACTCGACTAATTAAATTAGTCCTGAACGTATGGCATCAGTGCAATGTGTCTTGCTCTCTTAACTGCAACTGTAAGTGCTCTCTGATGCTTTGCACAGTTTCCTGTGATTCTTCTAGGAAGAATTTTACCTCTCTCAGAGATGTACTTTCTCAGTTTTGCTACATCCTTGTAATCGATTTCGTTATTCTCTTTACCACAGAATACACATACTTTTTTTCTTCTGCGTCCGCCGCCTCTTCTCTTGAAGCCGCCTTCTGGACGATTGCTTTTATCGTAAGCCATGATTATTACCTCCTGAAAAATAATTTGCCGAAAATATATTCAGCCTAGTTAAACGGTAATTCTTCATCAATTCCGTCTGGAATGTTCATGAAGCCGTCACCAGCCGGTGCGCTAGGTGCCGGTGCTGGAGCCGCCTGGAAACCGCCGTTCATGTGAGACTCGCTTGCTGCTTTGCTCTCCGCGAATTCCTGATCTTCTACTACAACGTCTGTTGTGTAAACTCTCTGACCATCTTTGTTCGTATAACTTCCGGTCTGAATACGACCTGTAACGATCACCTTAAGACCCTGGCGGAAATACTTCTCTGCGAACTCTGCGCTTCTGCCGAATGCTACGCATCCGATGAAGTCTGCTGTCTGTTCACCGTCATTATTTCTTCTGAATCTTCTGTCAACTGCAAGTGTGTATCTTGCAACTGCCGTTGAATTCTCACCTGCTGAGTAGCGTACCTCTGGATCTCTGGTCAGGCGTCCCATCAAAATTACTTTATTCATTCTTTTACCTCTCTTCTTCTATGCTTCGTCTTTTACGCATAAATATCTGAGTACGTTGTCCATGATGCGAATTCTTTCTTCAACTTCGCCTGGAACTGTAGCGTCAGATTCGAAGTGGATGAAGTAATAATATGCTTCTTTCATCTTCTGAATTTCGTAAGCGAGTCTTCTCTTACCCCATTCATCAACGTCTGTCACATTACCACCGAAACGAGTAACTAAATCTTTTACCTTTTCGATTACCTGTGCTCTTTCGTCATCTTCGATTTTTGCATTGACTACAACAGTTAATTCATACTTATTCATGTAGTGTGCACCTCCTTCTGGTCTTTTGGCCCCTGTTTCTTCCCAGGAGCAAGGATAGCCCTGTAATTGGGCAAAACAATATATCACGAGTTAGAATGATACCATATAACCAGCTATAATGCAAGCACTTTCTTCTTTTTTACCTTACCTTTTTTACTCTGGTTTGCGAAGTCCCTTCGTATTCTTCTCCACCATCTTACGCGGTGTCATAATCTGATGTCCGCATCCGGTGCATTTCAGACGAAAATCTGCGCCCACACGCAGGATCTCCCACTCGAAACTGCCACACGGATGCTTCTTTTTCAGTTTTACAATGTCTCCGACTTCATATGTATATGCCATGAATATTCCTCATTTCCATCTTTTCTTCATTACTTTTTTACCACATCTTCAGATTCGATCACACCTCTTACCACCATACGGTTATCATCGCTTGCCGCCGTACAGGTAGACAATGTGACCACGCGCTGATCGGTCGTAACTTCCACACCTGTATGATACGCTCCGGCGCGCTTCGTATCATCCAGAAATGCCTGATATTCTTCATCAGATGCAAACTGCGTCAGGTACGTACTGGATGTATCCTTCACAATTCCTGCGGAATAAATGTGACAGGTCAGCTTCCGTCCGTCCGGTGTATAGATATAGAAATAAGGATTCTCTTTCCAGAAAGATTCATCCTTGTATTTCTCCAGATCATGAAACATGGAATGATCCCTCATACGGTGTCCGTAAATGATCGTATTACGGTCACTGAAATCCGATGCGTTGTCACAATTTACAAAGATCGCGCCTACTGTATTCTCATTCGCTGAAAATGTCCGATTCAGATACAGATCGTTGTCCGTTGTCTGCACCAGCGGATAACTGATCTGCGACGGCTCCGGATAGAAGCGGATCCATCCCACTGTATCTGCATTGATCTTCTTCAATTCATCAAAATCTACTACGAATTCATCTTCATCCTTGTCATCGCCATGTACCGCCACTTCCCGAACCTTGTCGTATTCAGATTTACCCTGATGATATCCACCGAATATCTTATATAGCTGATAACCTGACACGCAGAACACAGCAATCGCAATGATCAATATCAGTGTACTTATGATGCCGCCCTTTTTCTTTTTCCTGCGTCCGCGGTGATACGTCTTTCTCTCCCCCATGTCAGTTCTCCCTTTATTTCTGCTATTTTTCAGAGTCTCACTTATTCTTCATGATATCTACGATTACTTCTTCTGTCTTTACCATTCCAGGTGACGCGATCCTGCCCATATTACGCATGGTATCTTCCGGCGTCCGGCCGTTAATGCCATGAATCGCATCAATACAGACATTCTGCATTGCCATATCCACTGAACGAAATGCCGCGTCCACAGCCACCATGCCTTTCATCGCGCATCCCTGATTACCGCCGTCACAGATCATACCGGTGAGTCCCGATGCCATATTCTGGATGATCATCGTCTGCTGTGCTTCCGATGCACCGCGCAGATATCCCAGTCCACATGCCATCCCGGTTCCCGCTGCGATGCCACATCCACAAAAGGCAGACAGTCTTCCGGAATATTCCTTAATGTACATGGTAATAAGGTAACTGAGTGCCGTTGCCCGAAGAAGAATATCATCATCGATCACTTCATAATTCACCTCGTAATAGGCAAATAATGGCATGGTTGTGATAATACCATGTGCTCCGCTTCCGGTAATACTCATAGCAGGACTGGATAACCCCAGTACCCGCGCCTCGATCGCACCATTACACATCAGCTGTGCTGTCTTGCGGGCATCTTCGGATATAATCTTACCATCATTGGCACGAAGAAGCATCGGACCGATCGTCGTTTTCTTAGAATGGATTCCTTCTTCCAGAAGCTCGATATTCATGGAAAATGCTTCTCTGATGAAGCTGATCTCCTTCGCCGGCACCTGTTTCACGTATTCCAGAATCTGTCGCAGAGTATAACGGTGAATGACCGGTGTCTCTGCTTCCTCTGATTCTTCCTGCTGCTCTGTCTTTTCTCCAAATACGATCTCGCCATTCTTCTCTATCCACTGGATATGCGTGTGCGTTCCCCTGATATGGACACTGCAGGTATCGGTCTCTGTGCACACCGTCGCATCAATGGTGATCTCTGATCCCATATGATCCAGTGCAACATGCACCCTGCCATCCCGAACCATCTTCGCCGCAGCTTCATTATCTGCATCTGTAATACCATCCAATGATTCCAGCCCTTTCGCCGGGTCTGCCGCTACTACACCCAAGCTGCCGCCTGGAGATTCCCATACGCATCTGAGCCTGGTATACCACAGGTATATGCATTCTTATACATGCCGGAATTCAGTGCCACATCCACACGCAACACTTCTCCCTCGGTCTCTGCTTTCGCCCGTGCTGCCGCAAATGCGATTGCACCCGGTTCCGTTACTCCCAATGCCGGTTTCATGTCCTCACGGATCAGTCTGGTCAGTTCTTCCATACACACCCCTCCCTACGCTCTCAGTGTTCTTTTAGAATAACACATCTGCTTCTTTTTTTATAGATTTTTAAGAGGAAGTTTATTGACTTTCCGCAGATTCAGCGTATCATTTTAAAATAGAAAATTTATATGAGGGCAGACTCTTAAAAGAGTCTCTACGAAAGGACGTGAGATCATGCGTGAAAAGTTTGCACGCTTCATGGCTGGTCGATATGGTATGGATACTATGGGACGTTTTACCATCGGACTGGCACTTTTTTTAGTTGTTATCAACTACATTTTTACCAGCCGGATTATTAATCTACTGGTGTGGGTTCTTCTGATTCTGGCATATTACCGGATGTTCTCCCGCAATGTATATAAGAGATCTTCCGAAAATCAGGTGTTTCTGAACAAAACATATAAGATCCGTCACTGGTTCTACACCCAGAAGATCCTGTTTGGCCAGAGAAAGACACACCATATTTACCGTTGTCCATCCTGCAAACAGAAGATCCGTGTACCAAGAGGCAAGGGCAAGATTGAGATCCGCTGTCCAAAGTGTAACACCACATTTATCAAAAAGAGCTAAGGAGTCATCCCATGTTCGGATACATTGCAATTAATAAAGCGGAAATGAAATTCCGCGATTTTGACATTTATCATGCTTATTACTGTGGACTCTGCAAAGACTTAAAGGAACGTTACGGGCGAAGCGGTCAGATTACATTATCCTATGATATGACATTTCTCATTATCCTGCTTTCCGGCTTATACGAGCCGCCGGCAGAAGATTCGATCCGTAACTGTGTGGCACATCCATTTCAGAAGCATGCCGCACGCACCAATGAGATCACGCAGTACGCCGCAGATATGAATATTGTTCTCTCTTATTATAAATGTCTGGATGACTGGACAGACGAACATAAGAAAAAAGCCTGGATCAATTCCAGGCTTCTTCGTTCCAAGGTGAAGAAGATTGAAAAGACTTACCCGAAAAAAGTTAAGCTCATCCGCGATATGCTCGTCCAAATCTCTTCCTGCGAAAAAGCGAATGAGCAGGATCTGGACAAGATGGCCGGTCTGTTCGGCGAGATCATGGCTGAAATCTTCGTCTGGAAGCAGGATATATGGAAAGACTCCCTTCACCGAATGGGATTTTTCCTGGGCAAATTCATTTATCTGATGGATGCTTATGAGGATATAGATGACGATATTGCAAATGCGTGTTATAATCCTTTTATGCGCTTCAGAGAACGCGAAGATTTTAATGATTACTGTAAGCAGATCCTTACGATGATGATTGCTGAATGTTCTCGTGAGTTTGAGAAGTTACCAATCCTCACTCATGCTGAGATTCTTCGCAACATTCTCTATTCCGGCGTATGGTGCCGATTTGAAGCAATCTGTGAAAAGCGCCAATCAGTTAATAATCAGGAGAACAAATCATGACCGATCCATATCAGATTCTGGGGGTATCCAGAGATGCCAGTGACGACGAGATCAAGAAGGCTTATCGTACGCTGAGCCGCAAGTACCACCCAGATGCGAATATCAATAACCCTAACAAAGACCAGGCAGAAGCCAAATTCAAAGAAGTACAGCAGGCTTACCAGCAGATTATGAAAGAACGTGAATACGGCTCTTCCGGCAGCTATGGAACAGGCGGTTACGGTACTTCCGGCGGATACGGAAGCTACGGTAGCGGTCAGAGTGGGGATCCGTTTGGAGGCTTTGGCGGTTTCGGTGGATTCTGGGGAGACTTCGGCGGTGGCTACAGACAACAGGCCGGTCCCGAAGCTACGGATAACGAAGATGTCTTACATCTGCGTGCTGCTGCCAACTTTATAGGCAGCGGTCACTATCAGGAAGCACTGAATGTGCTGAATGATATGAAAGACCGCAGTGCACAGTGGTACTACTACAGCGCTATGGCGAATTCCGGACTTGGCAATAATGTAGCTGCACTGGAGCACGCCAAGACTGCTTATCAGATGGACCCGAATAACATGCAGTATCAGGTACTCTTACAGCGTCTGCAGAGTGGCGGAAGCTGGTATCAGACCAGGCAGAATCCTTATCGTCCTTACTCGATGGGCGGCAGCGATTACTGCATGAAGCTTTGCATTGCCAATCTGGTATGCAACCTCTGTTGCGGCGGAAGCGTCTGCTGCGGTGGTCCGGGAACCGGTGGCGGACGATACTTTTAATGAAACAGCTCATCAAGTGAGATCCGGCAGTCTTCCTGATATATGTGTACCGGAACAGATTCCGTATAATCATATACTCTGGACTTGCCTGGATCTTCCAGCAGAAATAGCTTTACGGTTCTGTAATAATTGGAACATGACATAGCTACAGTTCTTCCGCCTTGTACACCACATAGCCCTCATAGTAATAGCTATGGTCTATACCTTTCATATAAACTTCTCTATCGTTAATCTTTTCTGTCAAAGCCTGTTTTAAAATATATTTTATCTCGATATCTTTGATCGGACTTCTTTCCATCGCCAACAGATAATCTTCTTTATCCACAACACTCCAGTCAATAACTTTGTTCAACTCTCTTTTCATAATTATATCCAGCCATATTCTGGTGCTTCGGCCGTTCCCTTCACGAAATGGATGAGCTATATTCATTTCAACATATTTTTCAATAATTTCATCAAATGTTGACTGCGGCATCTTCTCAATATTATCAATTGCAGCTTGCAAATACATAACAGGAGCAAATCGAAAGTTTCCTTTCGAAATATTTACACATCTCACGTCTCCCGCAAAATCGTATATTTCTCCAAATAGATATTTATGAATGGCCGCAAGCATCTCAAAACTTCCTGCTTTATAGTTATCCAAATATCCATTTTCAAATAGCTCTACTGCTTTTTTCTTGCTTATCTTTTCTTCCATTCTCGCAAGTTCTGTGGAATCTGTAATATTAAGCTTATTTTCTAATGCCATATGCTTTCCTTTCCAAATAGAGATTAATACATTTTATTTTTAACCATTTTACCACAGCCAGTATTATTCATACAATATACTCTATGAACTCATAGCAGAACTTTCCATAGTTGATTTCTGTGCAAGCAAAAGGATCCCGCCACCAGACGGAATCCTCCCTTGTATCTCATATGTACTGTTCCGGATCACCATAGTAATCCAAAAGCATAGATTCAAATTTATCATGCACACCGTGCTTTGCCGGTGCCTGTACGATATTCATTCCCGGACTGTGATTGCCCTCGATCAGCTCCAGTCTTCCATCGGAAAGGATTGCCACATCCCAGCCTACCACACGCAGACACGGAAGTGCCTGTGACGCTTCCTTACACAGCGCACAGATTTCCTCCCAGAATGGAATCTGCACACCTCGGAATTGCATACCGGTCATTGGATGTGCGATATAGGTATTGGCACATTCATCGATCCCGTCTGTGTTGATAATACCGGTCTTCGGATCGATCTCGCAGAAAATTCCGCCTCCGTGAGCGTTATCCACATGGAGTCCGTTATTGCCCACACGTAATCCACATCCGAATACTTCAAACCGATCCTCGTTACGGAATGTGATCACGCGCAGCGTGTTCAGTGATGATGGATGGAATACTGCCAGTGATTCATGAGACTCCACAAACTCTTCTGCCAGATATCTTCCCTTGATCATCTTCTGATAGAATTCTTCTTTATCTTCTTTCGCGTCAAACTCTGCCTCTGTCAGACGGATAAATCCGATTCCCCAGCTAGAATACTGTGGCTTCAGCGCAACCACATGATACTTGTGCACAAATGCATCGAACTCTTCATAGCTTGCTTCCGGCACATAGAGCCATCCCCTGCTGACAAACTGTGTAAAATTCTTCAAAAAGCTTAATTTGTCTTTCAGATATTTTTCAGATTCGTTATTATATGGACGCATCAGTCTGGTCGCCTCGATATCTGTCAGATATCTTTTCTGTTCTTCCGGACTTAAGCCATAGAAGCCGAAGATCATATACTCTGACTGAGACACTCGTTTTTCCGGATTGTTTCTGCGCACCTTCAGATAATCATGGAATAACTTACGCTTGGTAAATCCTTCCGGCAGTTCCTTTGTCCCTTCTATATAATGCATGAATTTCTTCTTCAGAACCGGATATGCTCTGAGATTCTTCACAAGATAATTATCCAATAATATGTTTTTCTTCTTTTCCATCTTCCTCTGCTGCTCCCTCTAAACACTTTTGTATCTGTGGATATTTGCCAATCCCATCTAACTGTATAATATTGCCGCCAGGCCAGTGACAGTTCCCTTCGATCAGTTCACAACCATCCGGTGTCACTGCAATGTCCCATCCCACGTAGCCAATTCCCAGCATTCTTTCCATTGCTTCATTTACCAATGCCCTGATCTGCTCCCAGTGTGGAATCTGCAGTCCAGGCATATAATAATCGGTTCCCGGATGTCTGTCGTAGTCCCGGATCTCTGTATTATTTCTTCCAGGTCCCGATACGCATCCTCTGTCAAGATCCAGCGGATATGCGATACCGCCGGAGTGAAAATTATCCGCCACTGCTCCTGCACCACCACATTTCAGACAGGCACCGATCAGATGTATCTGGCCTTTCTGGTCTCTGGCTGTGTTGATCCGAATGGAATTCACACATCCCGGACGGACGTGTTCCAGTACTTCATGCTGCACGATACATTCTTCGACCAGCATATTATTTTTCCTACATTCCTCATAGAATGACGGAATATCTTCTATTTCTTTTGTATGGATCTTACGGATCCCATGCCCCATGATTCCCCGGCTCGGCTTGCATATGATGCATTCATGACCCTTCAGAAATGCCTCAAAGTCTGCCGGTTCCGTATCTGGCACATATAGATATTCCCGCTTTACCAGTCCTTCAAACTGTCGGTAAAACAGATGCTTCTGTGCCATGATCCTGGCATCTTCCTCTGACAGCCGCCGGTTCAGCTCCCGGTCTGCCTTGGATGACCTGCCAGAAGTCAGATACTGATAACGCTCTGCATCTTTCAGCTCATAGAAGCGCAGTACCAGGTAATTCTCAGGCGATGCGCCGTGCCGGTAGCCACAGCCTATGGCATCCAGAAAATACCACATCGCAAGCCCTCCCCGCTGTCTGCGGAGACTCTCTGCCATCTTCCATGTTTTCTTAACAGCATTCCACTGTGACATGTCCGTTACTCGCCTTTCCGTTCCTTCAATATCTGCTGCACATTCTCTTCTCCCAGACGTTCCAGGGTACGGCCACCGGCACGGAAATCCGTACCCAGTGCTGCCGATGCGATCTCGATCAATGATGTACACACCGGAACCGGAATATCCAGCACATGTCCCAGTGATTCCATCAACACCAGTCCCTGTGGAATGTCTTCCGTAATATATCTGGAATTCACGGATGTTGGTCCCTTCGCACGCTCCGGCATTGCCGCATACGCAAAGAATACTTCCTTCGCATCACTCTCATCGTCCAGACTGTTGCGGTATTTGCACATTTCCACATATGGAACCGGCTTCAGTCCAAGATGTTCTAAGATATTCATTTTCTCCTGATCCAGTGCTTCCAGTATCTTCCACGCTGACGGAGTAAATACTTCATGGTACATGCAATAATCACCACCAGTCGCTTCAATCCGTGGAATACTCATGACTGCCCCAACTGTGTGAACAATCATGTTCGGATTGTGAAGCGCCGTCTCGATCACGCTGTCTGCATAGGCAAACGGCGTGCCGAGCTGATCTAATTTGGAAACAGCATAATCTTTCTGGTGCACCGGATAGATACCGATCGGATTCCTTACATTGCGAAATCCCACCTTAAATCTTCCCGGTTCCATGATCCGTCCATCGATGAAACTGCTCTCTGCCTCTGCGATGATCACGCCTTTCGGAATGCCAATTCCAATGGCATAGGCCGTTGACAGATATCCAGGGTTCACTACCACAATCTGCCCCGCTTCCAGATGCGGGAGTATCTTTGCCAACACATCCCGATGATAGCCTGTCTGCACGCAGACAAAGACCACATCCTGTCCTTTTACTGTTTCTATCTCTCTCGTCACATGGGCAATGTGACTTACTTTTTCTTCCCCAAATTCATCCAGCACCATCCTGCCCTGATTCTCAGACAGATACCGGAAGTTATCATCATGCATGGCATGCGATGTCTTGATCAGCGTCACCTCATGACCTTTACCGGCATAGTCTGCTCCAATCGCACATCCGGCATTGCCCGCTCCTACAATTGCTACTCTCATATCCCTCTCCTACATCATGCTTCCAAAGAGAAGATCTGTCTCCGGAAGTCGTTTATTATCCAATGCTGCAGCCGGCGTGAATGTCATTTCCCCAAATCGGACTCCCTGCTCTGTCAGGTACAGATCCACTCTGACAAATGGAAATCCTTCACTCAGCCGATCCGCTGTCTGAAAGGCTTCTTCCAGTCCCGCAGGTCTGGGAAGCGCAAAGCCTTCCGGTGCATTTTTCGAATCTCTGTTAATACGCATCAACTTAAAATCCCGGTCAAAGAAATAGAATTTCGGCCAGCCTTCTTCTCTGCCTGCGCATACCATCACGCAGTACGCTTTTCCATGAAAGCAGTAGAATTTGTAATCCTCCGGAAGTGATCCGTCTGCTCCGCCGATATATTCTTCTACGATGATCTTCTTCTCAATCTTCCGGTACTGAAGCTCTGAAAAATACGCCCAGAACGGTTCTTTGCCCCATTTGCGGAGTTTCTCCACCGTCGCCGGGATATCTAAATCCTTCTTAGACTGGCAGATGATGTTATATCCACATCCAAAGTTCCATTTCATGGCAAACTGCTCCGGAAGTTTGTCCCATTCGATCTCTTCCGGTGTGTCATAGACTGCAATCAGCTTGTTCAGGCAATGCTCCAGTCCACAGTTATCAATGTATTCCCGGACGCAATATTTGTCTGCGCACTGTCTGACCAGTGGATCCCTGCCATATGTCTCAAGCTTTAGCTTCAGGATTTTTTCATTTAATGTCTTTGGATCCTTCAGATCCGGAAAACGTCCGAATTTTTTCAGAAATAATAACTTCGTATTCAATCTCGGAGACAGATAGGAAAGCGCTATGTAAAAAGCCTTGGACGCTTTGCTTATCTTCTTCTTTTTCATGCCTCTGCCTCACTTTCCAGGATCAGTTCTTCTGCTGCCGTCAGAGAATCAAGCAGACAGTCGATCACAAACTTTGACCGTTTTACGATCGAACGGTATTCCTGTTTGGAGGACACATACTGGTAATGCAGCACTTCAATTGAAGGATCGTAACGCACCACACTTTTATCTTTTCTGCACAGCCAGTCCAAAATCTCCATCTCAAAATACATATAGGTCTTCGGATAAAATGGCTCCGGATGCTTTTTCAGATAGCGTTTGGAAAAAATCACGCAGGAACCATGCAGTACACTTCCCTCCGTAGGGATACTGCTGTCGATACACTGTTTTGCTCTTCTTCTGCGCTGTACTCTCTTCCAGATTGCCGGGCTGTTCTTTTCTCCGCTGCTGAGTAACAGCAGGATCGGGTTCTTTGTACGCGCCACCTTTTCCCGTTTCTTTCTTACGGATTCCAGTGAATATCCGTGAAGGCTCTTCGGATTCTGGTGAATACCGGAAAACACCGAGATAATATCCGGTCCCAGCACATCAAACGAATGTCTGCGATAGATTGCTTCCACCTTCGGACAGAAATCTTTCTGCAAAATCTCCACGTCATTGTTAAGTACCACCACGAAATCCGCCGGCACATTCTCCTGTACCCAGCGCACTCCCATATTATTACCTTTTGCAAAGCCGGAATTTTCCGGATTCAGAATGACTTTAATCTCTGAATCTTCTGTATATTCGTCTAACAGTTCCTGTCCTGTTCCATTCGGCGACGCATTGTCCACGATCACAATCTTCTTGTCGCCTTCCAGTGCCTTGATTCGTTCCACGCATTTTCTAGTCATATCCGCTGCACGATAGTGCAGGATTACAAATGCTATCATTCCGAAACCTTCCTTTCTCTTCCGTTCACACTGCTTCTTATGCTGTCCATGATCCAATATTTCAGATCATATGGATTCTTACTTAATTTCAGGCTCTTTTTAAAATGCTTTGCAGCAAGCGCCGGATCTGTCGGATGCACACGCTTACCCATTCTCCGGTTCATCACTGCCATACTCTTCGGATACTGTTCGTACAGATCCAGATGCTTCTTATATAAATGCAGCAGATGCTGATAAGACGCAACTCGCGCTGAGATACTGTCTGCACCCACTTCCGATTCTACCAATGCCTCTGGCATATACCCCAGGTCAAATGTATTCGCCGCACGGATACCAAAATCCCAATCCTGATACCGCTTGATATTCTCATCAAAGCGCAGTGTCTCCCAGATCTCCCGCTTCATCAGCATGGTCTGTGTACTGGCTCTGTTCTCCGCCAGAAACTCCTCTACCGCATGCTCCTTGTGAAAATCATGCACCGGAAAATGGAAATGGTTGCCATTTGTCGCTATCCGGTTCATTCCGCAGAAACACATATCCACCTGTGTCTCTTCCAGAAAGCGCACCTGCTTCTCCAGCTTGTCCGGATGCCAGGTGTCGTCACTGTCCTGAAATGCGATCAGTTCACCATCCGAGCGTTCCGCGCCATAATTTCTTGCATAACAGGCGCCGTGATTCTCTTCGTATCTGAGATACTTCACTCTAGGATCACTGATCTCACGGAATAATTCTTCTGTCCCATCCGTCGAAGCATCATCCACTACCAGCACTTCGATATTCTGATAGGTCTGCGCAAGCACACTGTCCACGCAGGCCGGCAGCTTTTCTTTTCTATTATATGTAGGAATAATTACCGAAATCTTCTTCGCTTCCATTAGATATATCCTTCTGTATCTTTCCGTTTTATTACCTGTTTTTTACCGGATATGGAAATGCTGCCTTCATCTGCCGTTTCTTCTCCTCCACCATCTCCGGTAAGATCTGATACTGTTCTTCTATCTCTGTTAACTCCGGCGCCTTCTCTGTGCGCAGATCTCTTGGCTGCGCTTCCACACCGTACGCCGAATAATAATCTTCAAATTTATAACCGTCTCCTAACAGACGGTCTCCAAATACCAGATACATATTCGGGATTCCCAGACTGTCTGCAACGATCAGTCCATGCAGGCTGCTGGAAATAATGTATCTGCACTCTGCAATCTCCTTCACTACCTGTAAAGGATCATCTTTTACATTAATAACTTTGCGTTATCATAGGATGCCAGCAGCTTCTCCACCGCCGGGTCCTTCAGATCACACAGATGAGGTACAACGCCCACATCATAACATACCTCCGGCCGTTCTTTCAATAACTCTGACGCCAGAATTCCGGCATCTGCCATCGGAATGTCCATTTTCTTTCCCGTCATGCGCTCTACATTCTTTCTGGTAAGCTCTCCTCTGACGGCGCAGAATTCCATATTCCGCTTAAAAAACTTCCCATCCGCATCCGAATAATTGATAAAACCGGTCCCCCACACATACACATGTGGCTTACGGATCCCGTTGATCCGCTGCTGCAGACGCATCATTGCCGAACCATGCAGCGTATACTGTCCCAGACAGCTTCCGATCCCGCAGATCTCCCCATCCAGAAAAGAATGGCGTTCTGCCTCATATCCAAAGCATTCCTTTACGATCAGCTCATTCAGACAGTCTCCCATATTCCGCAATTTCGAATAATACATCTTAATCTTGTCCGGCATCTGTAATTCCTCTACTATCTTTCTATTCCAATCTCATAACTACTCGTTCATATCTTCCGTCATCTACAAACGGAATGTCATTGACCGCATCAAACAGCGGCTGATATCCATAACCATCTGTGATCCATCCATATCCCGCATACTGAGCGGTATTAAATCCCGGAATGGTATTGGCCTCGATCAATACCGGTCCATCCTTTGTGATTGCCACATCCCAGCCGATATTAGAGATCTTCTTGCCAAGCGGCACAGCCCGCTTCAGCATTTCCAGTGTTTTATCCCAATGATTTAGCTGCAGCCCCTTGAAAGCCACGCCTGTCATCGGGTGCACCGTATATTCTTCCATCTTGTTCTGATCCACAGCATCTGTGAGCACTTTTCCCGTACGGATATCCACTACCGCAGTCAGCGCATCCTGGCAGCCATTGGCGATATCTTTGTGCAGTGCCGAAGTCAGCACCGGCGCAAACAGATGGGTTCCGTATGGAGACGTTACCGAATAAAATCGCACCACACTCACTGCACTTGGATTCAGTTCACTCAGCACATTATCCTGGCAGATGTATTCTTCTATGATTCCGTTGCCGCCATTCCGAATGTGATCAAGTGCATCTTTTATATCTTCTGCACAGGTTACCGGCAGGACACGGACACCCTTGCCCATCCCCTTGCAGTTTGGCTTATATACAACCTTGCCGGTTCCTTCCGCCAGCTCTTTCAGTACATCCTCCGTCACATCGGAAGCCTGCACACATTTTCTTCCATAAAATTCATCAAATACTTTGGAAAATATATATTTATTCATCAACATACCGATATAACGTCGGTCTGTAAATTTCTTACGAAATTCCATACGGGACCAGAGTGTAGATACCGTCTTCTTCTGTTCCTGTGTCAGATCATAGAATCCGGTCCATGCATATTCGCCAAAAGAAATGTGATTGTATTTCTTAGCCTGTATAATATCCTTCTCTACTTCAGATGCATTCAGTCCATGCTCTTCGGCATATTCTCTGGCATATAATCTGATATGCTTTCTCGAATTGATAAGTCTTGTAAAACTATTTGTCTGTCCCATATGTATCCTCTTTCTAATTCATCGTTACATTTGCTTTATCAGCTCTTCCAGTTCGTACTTTCTTCCGGTCTTTGTCACCATCTGCATTGCACCCATTTGTGCCGTACAGTTAGCTTCCACCATGCACCAGCCGTGGTCTCTGCTGTAAGCCAGATCCCATCCGCAATAATGATTGTCCGGGATCATCATAGCTGCTTCTTTGACCATAGAGACTGCCTCATCCCACTTCGGAATCTGGAATCCCTTAAATCTGATACCACTGTCCGGATGGCACTCATACGTGTGTCCTTTTTTGTCCGCTCCATCAGTATAAATGACTCCTGTCTCTGCGTCAATGAGTGCACTGACTCCTCCCGCACTAAAATTATCCACAAAGCTATCTCCCCGGCCCATTCGGATCGATGGATGGAATAATTTTATCTCCGGTTCGCCCTCTTCATTCTTAATGATGGCGGTTGGAATACGCAGAGTATTCACGGATCCTGCATGAATCTTCGACAACGCTTCACCCTGTACGATCACTTCTTCGATAACTGCGCCGCTCTTACTGTACTCCTGATGTGCCTCTTCTACAGAATCATACATACCAAGATTCTCTACTCTGACACCGTTGCCGAAAGCTGCATACACCGGTTTCACCACATAGTTCTCATGCCGCTCCGCAAATTCGCGAAGTTTTGCCAGATTCTCTTCGGTCGGTTTTTCATTTTTCAAAATGCGGATAACTTCCCGCTTATACATATCTTTGAATTTCTTGTAGGTCCGGTACTTGTTCTCCAGGAGATCGGTATTCTTTCGCTGATTCATGCGCGGATAATAACTCAGACGGATGCCCTCTGTAATGATGAATTACGATACTCTGCGTCCTGTCCCTCATATCCAAATGCAAAATACTCACTGTAATAAGAACCATATTTAAACAGGCAGCGGATCATATCCCTCTTTAATTTTTTCACATATTTCGGATCGGCAAGTTCATCCGGCTCCTTATATTTAGCAATGATCTCATCCATTTTATCCTTTTTACATTTATAATAGTACGCTTTGCGGTACCACGGTACGAAACGGTATTTATAATGAAATTTTCTAAGATATTTGCGCAGCACTTTACTTTCCTCCTGGCATGATAAATGCCGCCATGCCAGACTGGCACAGCGGCATCTCTCGCTTTACTTTACTGCTCTTTCTTTACAGCAGCTGTCTTCTTTTTCTTAACGACTTTCTTTTTCTTTGGTGCGAACATGTTCTTGCGGATACGATGTGTCTCATCACGCATGAACTGCTCTTCATAGATACGGATATATCCTGTATCCTGGATCAGCCATTCACCATCGATTTTAACATATTTATCTGTGTAGATTGCAGATCCTTCTACCTGAAGTCCTTCATATGGATCACCCTTAGCGAAGATCAGTCTGTCTTCCAGATACCATTTTCCGTAAGCAACTGTGTCGCTCTCAAACCATACCTGTGGGTTATGTCCCTGATGAAGTGTAATCTCTGTCTTAGGCATAGATTTCTTGAAGTAATCTGTGATTTCCTTTGGTCCGTGGAATACCAGCTTACCATTAGAATATGCTGTCTCGATATCCGGTGCCATTGTAGTCTCAAGTTCATCCCAGTTCTTTGTATCAAGAGCCTGGAAATATTTACTCTTCAGTTCTTTAATTGCCTGTACATCTTTAATCTGCTGTAATTCTTTTTCCAAAGCCTCAAGGCGTTCTTCTACTGTCATTTTTATACCTCCATACCTACTTTATATGCATCAGCTGTTGCGTCAATACCCATACGTACTTTCTTAGCATCGCCGATTACATTGTAAGCGATTCCAAGCTCATCACATTTAGCTGTCAGGTCTGCTGTCGGACGAGACTTAGCTCCTGTAGCAAGTACTAATGTATCGAAGCTACGTGACTTATTGCTTGTCTTCTTGAATTTATCTGTGAACTTGTAATCTACTGTGTGATCACCAATTGCTGTAACCTTGCTGCGGTTGCTCTTCTGGATTGTCTTTCCAGGATATTCGATATCAAGGAACATGCTACGAAGCATACCCATTGCTTTACCAACACGTCTGCTGTCCATGATACGAACATTCTTCTCACCCTTGTTGATCAGGTATGTTGCTGTCTCGCATCCTACCAGACCACCACCAAGGATCAGGATCTCACCTTTGGCTTCTGCCTTACCAGCCAGAACATCCTCTGCTGTAACAATGTCAGCTCCATCTACGCCCGGAAGATCCGGTGTAGCGAACTCAGAACCGATAGCTACTACTACATGATCCGGTTTGATCTCAGCGATCATCTCTGGTGTAACAGTTGTATTTGTCTTGATCTCGATGCCAAGTCTTTCACATTCTTTGATCTCCCAGTCAACAGCTGCTTCAAATTCCTGTTTCTTAGGAGCTTTACCAGCTAATCTGAATCTTCCACCTGCTCTCTCAGATGCTTCGTAGATTGTCGGATTGTGTCCACGTTTCTTCAGGATCTCTGCTGTTACCAGACCACCGATACCTCCACCGATGACCATAACATTCTTAGCCTTTTCAGCCTTTGGCATACCTTTGTATTCCAGGCAGAGCATTGGATTACGTGTACATGTGATATGTGTAGCCTTTGGATCGATAACCTTGTCGTAGCATCCTTCTGTACATCCGATACAACGACGGATCTCATCCTCACGACCTTCTCTTGCTTTATTACACCACTCTGGATCAGCCAGCTGTGCACGTCCGATAGAGATCATGTCGATCTCGCCGTCTTCGATCAGCTTGTTAGCAAGTGCTGGCATGTTAACACGTCCAACACCGATTACCGGGATGTTAACTGCTTTCTTGATCTTAGCGATGTTTTCCATATTGAAACCTGGCTCAAGGTTATATGGCGGTACTTCGTATACTGTTGCAAGGCTTCGTGCATTACCTCTTGAAAGGTCGATTGCATCTACGCCTGCTTCTTCTGCCCAGTTAACGAACTGGATAGTCTCTTCTACAGTTGTATTCTTAGGAAGTAACTCATCTACTGCATCCAGACGCATAAGCAGTGGCATATCCTCTGGCATGTTAGCACGCATCTCGCGGATAACTTCCAGATTGAAGCGGCAACGATTCTCCAGGCTCTGGTTACCATACTCATCTGTACGGTTGTTCAGAGACGGATTCATAAATTCGTGTGGAAGATATGTATGTGCTCCATGGAACTCCAGTGCATCAAATCCAGCTTCTACAGCCAGTTTAGCAGACTCTCCGAACTGCTTAATGATCTCATGGATACGCTCTACTGTAACTGTATCCGGTGTCTCTTCTACGTTTGTCTTGTCAAAGAAGTCAGCCGGTACGAATCCTCCGTGCCAGATCTGAACAGCTGCCTTACCACCATTTTCATGGATTGCTTCAGTTACTTTCTTCAGTTCATCTCTGTCTGCTTCACTATACAGTCCGAAATATAAATACGCATGACATTCTTTACAAATAGATACCAGCTCTACAATGTTCAGTCCGCATCCACCTGCTGCACGTGCTGCGTGGTACTGAATCATATCATCTGCTACGTGATGTTTGTCCTTAACCATCTTGGTATTCATACCAGGAAGTACAATTCTGTTCTTCAGTTCAAGACCTCTCAATTTAATTGGAGAAAACAATGCATCATAACTCATTTTGAAATCGTCCTCTTTTCTTTCATTATTAAATAGGTTAATAGGAGTCATCGTTCCGCCATATAATCCAGACCGGTACGGGAATCACTTGTCTGAATATATAATCGGAAGCTGTTCGTTATACGGTAGTAAATAGTATCTCTAGCTTTACCTTCCCTTTAAAAGCTTGTCTAAATTTTAACACGAGCACATACTATGTGTCGGAACAAATTCCAAAATATAGTGCACAAGCAATGTACAAAAAATCAATTTTTCCTATCACATTTTTCTAATTAATCATTTTTTCTTTTTTATGCTTGTAGTGTTTTTGCATTTTTTGTCTGCATTTGCAGAAGTGAATTGTCATGATTTTTTCGAAAAATGTAGATTATTTAACAAAAAAATGTGAAACACCGTCTTCGAGATTCGTTTATACTATGCTCAACAGATAAATTTTCGATATGTTCAGGAGGGAACAAAATGATCACAGATATGAAAGATGCAAAGATCTTCCAGCCTCTTCAGCTTGGAAGAACAACTTTAAAAAACCGTATTGCAATGGCTCCAATGAGCATGCATTATGAAGCAACTAACGGAACTGTACCAAAACAGTTGGCAGACATCTTCGTCCGTCGTGCAGAAGGCGGCGCAGGATACGTAGTAATCGACGCTGTAACTGTTGACCACAAATATTGGTATATTGGAAAGACTACTGCTCTTGATAAGGACTCTCTGGTTCCTCAGTTCAAGAGATTCGCAACTCGTGTAAAAGATGCAGGAAGCGAACTGATCCCACAGATCATTCACCCGGGTCCGGAATCTATCTGCGCTATGAAAGGTATTACTCCGATCGGACCATCTATAAATACAAATGCAAATGGTGATGTTTCAAGACCGGCTACTATTAAAGAGATCCAGAAGATCATCAAACAGTATGGAAAAGCTGCACGCCGTGCAGAAGAAGCAGGATGCGGCGGTATCGCATTACACGCAGCACATGCTTACATGCTTCCAGGTGCATTCCTTTCTCCACTGCGTAACAAACGTATGGATGAATACGGCGGAACAATCGATAACCGTGCTCGTCTGATCCTTGAGATCATTGAAGAATGTCGTAAAAACGTAAGCGAAGACTTCCCGATCATCCTTCGTATCTCTGGTTCAGAGCGTATCGAAGGTGGTAACAGTCTGGAAGAAATGTTATACCTTGCTCCGAAGTTCGAGGCAGCCGGCGTTAATATGTTAGAAGTATCCGGTGGTGTTCAGTACGAAGATATGCAGGATATCATCCCATCACACAGCAAGAAGATCGGACGTAACGTATACGAAGCTTCTGAGATTAAGAAAGTTGTTAATATCCCTGTATTCGTTGTTGGTAAGATCAACGACATCCGCTATGCTGCAGATATCGTAGAGCGTGGACTGGTAGACGGTGTTTCTCTCGGACGTCCGTTACTTGCAGATCCTGATCTTCCGAACAAAGCCCGTGAGAACCGTTTCGATGACATCACACCATGTGCTTCATGCGGCGGACGTTGTGTAACTCCTAAGGATCCACAGCATCCGGTATGTCAGTGTCACATCAACCCATTGGTTGGTCACGAATACGATTATCCATTTAACCCGGTTGATACTCCGAAGAACGTACTGGTTGTCGGAGCAGGCCCTGGCGGAATGTACGCAGCCGTAATCGCAGCAGAGCGTGGACATCACGTAACTGTATGGGAGAAGAATTGTCAGGTCGGCGGACAGCTTGCACTGGCTGTTGTTACTCCTGGTAAGCAGGAAATGTGTAAATGGTTATCACACCTTACATACCGTGCTAACAAAGCAGGTGTTACATTTGAATTCAACAAAGAAGCTACTGTAGATGATATTAAGGAATTTGCTCCTGATGCAGTTATCGTAGCTACCGGTGCAAGACCGTTTGTTCCACCATTCATCAAAGGTCTGACCGATTACCCTGTAACTACTACTCATGATATCCTGAGCCGTAAGGTGACCGTACCGAAGGGAACTGTATGTATCCTCGGTGGTGGAGAAGTTGCCTGCGAGACAGCTGAAATGCTGATGACAGACGCTCGTCCGGCTTCCTTTGTAAAAACAGGAAGCATCGGTGATGTAGAAGTAACTCTGGTAGAAATGATGCCACAGCTTATGACAAATGTATGTCTGCCGAACCGTAATGTACTGATGGACAGCCTTCACAGATCAGGTGTTAAGAGCTATGTTAACGCTAAGGTTCTGGAAGTTACTGATCACGATGTTAAGATCCAGTACACAACAGACGGAAGAGAAGAATGGCTGAGAGGTTTCGACCATATCGTAGTCGGAATGGGCTCCAGAAATTATGATCCATTCTCTGAAGAACTGAAGAAGTTCGTACCGGAAGTAAGAGTTATCGGAGATGCTGTAAGAACAGGTCTTGCAAGTAAAGCTCTTCATGAAGGATACTTCGCCGGATACGAGATTTAATAAAACATATTTCCCTCATACTTTTATTAAGATTGCAGATGCTTTTTTCAGTGTCTGCAATCTTTTTTTACCTCTTTTTCGACATGTTGTAAATTTTCATTTTTTGTCCTGTCAAAGTTTTGACATTCTCCGTTGACTTCGATTTTATTATGTGATAGTCTTAAATCAAATGTTTGTATAAATGTTTGTATTTTTGTACAATTTTCAAGGGAGTGAGCCATATTGAAAAACAGAATCCGCCCTTTATGTGAGACACCGCGCGACGGCATATTCTGCGGCCCTGACAAATATCTCACATTACAGGAGCACACCATAACCAGCGAGATGTTTCCGGTGATGGAATACGACAGTTACTTTATATTGGTAAAAGAAGGACATGGTAATTTTGTGATCAACGGAGAAGAATTTTCCGTCGAACCTGGTTGCGTATCCTGGATCCAGTGCTCTCAGGTACTCACTGTCTGTCCTGATTTTGGCAATAATCTCGTACTTTGGATCTGTCCTTACGACTACCAGCTTCTGAGCTATTACTCATTTAGCAATATTGCTCCAACCAGAGAACTTGAGATTGTCAATAATCTTCCGGTAATCGGTCCTGATGGTGATGAGGTACAAGAGATTGTCCACTTATTCCATCAATATCGGAAGCTTTCTAAAAGACATTCTCACGGCTCTGCAATTATTCGAAGTTCCTATCTTCGCAGAATTGAACTTTTATATAACCGGTTTGCCAAAAGTATGAAGTCCCATTACAAATTCAGCAACCTGCCGCTGAGCCGCAAGGTCAGTCTGTATATTGCAGTGCACAGCACAACTGCACTGACCTGTGCAGATGTAGTGAAGGCAATTGCGCCATCTATCAGCGAATCAGCCCTAAATCATGCACTCCTTGTTGCAACAGGTCTGAATTTCAATCAATATCTGAACCGGCTGCGGATTGCGCATGCGATGTCGTATTTTCTCTATGACAGTCTTCCGTTTGACTACATATCCTCGATATCAGGATTTAATATGGAGATTACATTCTTCCGCCGTTTCAAATCTCTGATCGGTATGACACCGCAGACTTATATGAAAAGGACGCTCAGCGACGGAAAGCATCACACTGTATACCGCACTACTATTATGAACGAAACTCTAATCTCCGCGATCAGCTATTTGTACGAGAACATGACAGATCCTATTGACGCCGAAACTCTTACTAAAGAGCTGTACACTTCAGAGAATATTCTGCGTGTCCAGTTTAAGAACCGTCTGAATTCCAGTTACAAACAGGTGCTGTCCCAGTTCCGCGTGCGTTATGCCGAAGCACTGCTCACTACAACTTCACTGCCGACAGTAGATATTGCTATCGAATCCGGCTTCGGCTCAGACCGCACTATGGCGCGGGTATTTTATAATATAAACGGCATATCTCCGGGAGAATTCCGCAAAGCCAGAAAGCTCCCTCAAAAGCCAGTAAATAGCCAGCATCTGCGTCTGACCTATAAGATTACACTCAAACTATACACAGGAAGGCGATAAACTATGCAGAAAGATATACCACAGTCTGTTGACCCTGATGAGCCAAAGACTCCCGGGCACGCCATTTTTTCCGGCGCCCATGACTACTTTGTAAATAATGTCCTGCCTGATACGATCCAGGCGCATGTGAGTCGTTATCAGACTCCTACCTCTTATGCCAACAACCGGGATCAGACATTTATTCTTGTCCGTTCCGGCAAGGGAAAAGCATTAATCAACGGTCTGGAATATAACTTGAGACCCAATACACTGATCAATCTCGGTCCATTTCACCGTTACCGTTTTCTACCATCCAAAGGAACTCCCTTGGAAATTGCAGAAGCACGTATGAACAGTTCCACCTATGTATATATGATCGCTAATCCTTACCTGAAATGTGAACAGATGACTGTTCCGTCTCAGCCTCCGGTCGTATATCTTAAAGGTCTGTCGGCTGAAATTGCCAATGAATCTATGGACGGACTGCTCCACGAAGCCATGAATGATTCAGCAGACCGTATCCAGCTCTGCTTCTGTTATATGATGAATTTTCTCGGAATCATCACAGATCAGATGCCAAAAGCATATTTTGCATCAAGTACGACACACAGCAAAGAAAAAAAGTAATTTCTTTAACAAAGTTAATTATTTGAGAAAGGTTTTCGTTATTTGTCAATTATAACCAAGCCTTTCTCTTTTATTCCCGATATTTTAACCATTTTCTACAGATAGTTTTATCTTTTTTCACTTTGTCACTCGCTTTGATTATAAATGTTAATTTTTTGTCGGTTTGTTCTGAATAAAATTTACACTCTGATACCGTTTAAAGCCTGGTTTTGCTGTTAAAATATTATCAGTCATTGATATGACGTATCGGTAGTAAATTTTCGAAGGAACGGGAAACTTTCGGAAAACAACAAAAAACCAAAGAGAATATCAAGAAAAAAAGAAAGGGGATTCATTCAAATGTTTGAAAAAGAATTCGAAGGAAAAGTTGTATTAGTAACAGGCGGAAGCACAGGTATTGGTTATGCAACCGTTAAATCATTCCTTGCAACCGGAGCTAAAGTATACTTCTTAGGAAAACCAGGTGAGGATTTAACAAAACAGACAGAAGAGCTGAAAGCTATCAATCCTGATTACGACTTTGCGTCAAACACAATCGACCTTTGCGATTACAAAGCAGCTCAGGCACTCTATGCTGAGATTGAAGAAAAATGGGGTCGTCTGGATGTTCTGGTTAACAACGCTGGTGTAGACAGCAGTTTACCGATCCACAAGATGAAACAGTCTCAGTGGGATTACGTCATGAACGTTAACCTTAAGGGAATGTTCAACCTTACAAAATACGCTATCAAGTACCTTAAGAAGACAAAAGGATGTATCGTTAACACAGCATCCGTTGCCGGTATCTACGGTGCAGGATGCGGATGCCCATACCCAGCTTCTAAGGGTGGTGTTATTGCTTTCACTAAGTCTATGGCTTGGGAGCAGGCATACGCCGGAATCCGCTGCAACGCAGTAGCTCCTGGTGTTATCGATACCAACCTGCTTGCAACAGTTCCTCCATTCGCTAAGAAGAACCTTGCAAAACAGATTCCTCTTGGATATATTGGAGCACCACAGGAAATTGCAAATGCGATCCTGTTCCTGTCTTCAAGCGCAGCACAGTATATCACAGGTGTTACACTGCAGGTAGACGGTGGATATGTTCCACACAACACAGTAGCTAAGCCGAATTAAGCCAAATATGAATTTAAGCAGATACACAAAGGAGACGTCATTGTGAGTACCAAGCACTTTAATATATTTAATACTGGCGAAAGCAGTTTTTTTACACCGGGAGTACAATTAGCTAATATAGCAAGAGTCAAACCGGATGCTCCGGCCATCGTATATATTAATCCGGAGAATAAAGAGTCTGTCATGACCTGGCATTCTCTCGACGTGCTCTCCAATCGTATCGCGTGGTATCTGCTGGAACAGGGAATCAAGCCGGGCAAGAGCGTCATTGTCGCTCTGCCCAACATTCCCACCCACATTGCTCTTGCTTTTGGAATCTGGAAGGCAGGTGGATGCTATGTACCAATTTCTCCGCGAGTACCCCGCAAAAATATGATAGAAATATGCGAATGTGTATCTCCATCACTGGTTATCACCAATCGTTGGAAACCAGAAGGATGCTTAAGTCTCAGTTCTTCCGAACTCAAGACGATCAGCGAAGATTACCCGGAGCATATGCCTCCGGACATTATGGCGGTTCCAAATCTTGCTAACTGCTCAGGTGGTACTTCTGGCAAGACAAAAGTTATTGAGCAGGATATGGCAGCCGGTGAAAGCGATGAAGGTCTCAAAACCTGGTTTGCAATCTCCGGTATGCGTTTTGAAATGCGCCAGTTGCTTGCCGGTCCATTATTTCATGGTGCACCGCATTCTGTAGCATTTAACGGATTATATTGTGGCAACACATTATATATTCCTTCCTGCTTTGACGCAAAAGCAATTGTAGCATTGATCAAAAAATATAAAATCGAATATGTACAGATGGTTCCTACTCTCATGCAGAGAATTATCCGTCTTCCGGATTTCAACCCGGAGGATCTGCAGAGCCTCGAAGTATTCTGTCACACCGGTGGCGTCTGTTCCGCAGACTTAAAACGGAAGTGGTTTGACATCCTTCCCCCGGAAAAGATCTATGAGATTTACTCTATGACAGAATGTGTCGGTATGACATCTATCCGGGGCGATGAGTGGCTGGCTCACGAGGGTAGTGTAGGTCGAATGCCATGCGGAGAAATTGCGATCCGCGACAGCGAAGGTCACAATCTTCCAATCGGCGAAACCGGGGAGATTTTCATGTCCTGGGGGCCGAACAAGCCAAAGGTTACATATAAGAATATAACCCCTCTGGAAAGTGATGAAAATGGCTTTCGCAGTGTGGGCGACATCGGATACGTAGATAATGAAGGGTATCTTTATTTCAAAGACAGGCGCAGTGATATGATTGTCACTGGTGGCGAGAATGTCTTCGCTGCTGAGATTGAATCTGTCCTGAAGAAACATAAAAAAGTAAATGACGCTGTTGTCGTCGGACTTCCTGACAAAGAATGGGGACATCGCATTCATGCCTTTGTCGAAACAACAGAACTCGTCAGTGATAAAACACTGATCAAATTTGCACTGAATTATCTGCCTCCATATAAAATACCAAAATCATTTGAACACACTGACCACATCCCACGGAATGAGAGTGGCAAAGTCGTCCGCAGTCAACTGGTCGAGGATTATTTGAAACGACATGCGGACACGTGTTCTTCTTCAAGTACGAAAGGGGAAAAACATGGAGAATAAAAAATTCAAAGGCTGGGGAGTCTTAGCTGCAGCCTTTATCATGTCATTTATACCTACCGGAATCATGAGCAACTGTTTCTCACTGTATATGGCTCCGGTATGTGAAAACCTTGGATTCAGCACAACCAGCTGGTCAATGGTTAACCTGATCGCATCCTTTGCAAGTGCCATCGGTGCTATGGTCATCGCAGGAATGTATCAGAAGAAAAATATGAAAATCACTATGGTTATCGTTACAGCCGGTACATGTATCTGTTGGTTTGTAGCAACACTCTGCACAGCCATCTGGCAGTTCTATCTGGTATTTGCGCTGTCTAACATCTTTATGGCCGGTCTTACACAGCTTCCGATCTCTATGCTGGTTACAGCATGGTTTGAAGATAAGCGTGCTACTATGATGTCTATCGCTTACGCAGGCGGCGGACTCGGCGGAGCTGTATGGGCTCCTGTAATTTCCCGCTTCATCTCTGCAAGCGGTACAGGCTGGAAGACAGCTATGCTGTTCTCCGCTGGTGTTGTTGCTGTAGTTATGATTCTTACCGCTCTCTTCCTGGTAAAACGTTCACCGGCAGAGTACGGAACAGAGCCATATCGTACAGGTGACAGCAAAGAAAAGGAAAAAGAAGCTACACAGAATTCCAACGCATGGATCGGTGTATCTAAGAAGACTGCTACCAAATCTGGTGCATGGCGCTGCATAATCGGTGTTGTAATGTTCACTGGTATCCTTTCAGCCGGTGTAACTACACATGTACCTAACTTTGTAACTTCAGTTGCTCAGGACGGCGGATCACTTCAGGGAACAATCCTCTCTGTATACTCTATCGTATCTATCATCGGTATGGTAGCAGGTGGTGCACTGATGGATAAGATTGGTATCCGCAAGACAGTTCTTGGCGCAGCTGTTCTGGTAATCATCGGACTTGCAAGCTTATATGCATATTCTGTAACCGGTACTACAGCAATCGCATTTGGATATTCTATCTTCTTTGCAATTGCAATGTTCCTGCCTAAGGTACTTCCGTCAGTACTTATGTCTAAAGTATTCGGAACCAAAGACTACGGTGCTATCTATGCATTTGCTAACCTGTTCTTCCTGATCGGTGCTGCATTCGGTTCCGTACTGACATCTATCATTCAGGGAATCGTTGGATACGGCATCACATGGATCGTTTACATGTTTGTTGCTATCGCCCTGTTCCTGTGCGTATCTGGCGCAATCAAGGGCGGCGAGAAACTGCAGGCTAAGTATCCTCAGGGAGATAACTAAGAATTAATTATGCACTTAATGCAATTAATTTAAGAAAGGATGAATAACATGAAAGAGATTAACAACAAATTAACTCAGAAATTTGACGAATACCCAACATTTGGTGTTCTTCAGGGCGTAAAGGTATTCGTTACTGGTACTAATATCGCCGGACCTTTTGCCGGTTCTCTGATGGCTGAAATGGGTGCTAAAGTACTTCAGGCAGAGGCACCTTCTATTGCATGCCAGACAAGAGGTACTCTTGCATGGTCTCAGAATCATCGTAATGAGTATTCTATCACAATCAACGTGGCTAAAAAATCAGGACAGAAAATCTTCCTGAAATGTATCGAATGGGCAGATATCTGGATTGAAGCCGGACGTCCGGGTTCCTATGCTAAACGTGGTCTGACTGACAAAGTTTGCTGGGAGCACAACAAGAAGCTGTCTATCGTTCACGTATCTGGTTACGGACAGTTCGGACCATCGAAAGACAAACCGTCTTACGACGTATCCGGACAGGCAATGGGTGGATATATGTACATGAACGGTGTATCTCCTACATCAGGACCGTTGAAAGTTAATCCTTACCTTTCTGACTACATTACAGCTTACAATGCTTGTATTGCAGCTATGGCAGGATATATCGGAGCACAGAATACAGGCGAAGGAGATTCTTGTGACGTAGCTCAGTACGATACCATGTTCCGTCTGCTGGACAACTACCCGGCAAACTGGTTCAACAAAGGTTACCCGAAACAGGGCGAGCCGGTTCCATATCGTACAGGTAATAAGAGTGATATGGCTTCATGCTTCTCATTCTACGACACCAAGGACGGCGGTGCTATGTTCGTAGCTATCGTTGGACAGGGACCTGTAAAACGTGGATACCCGATCATCGGAATGGGCAAACCTGGTATCACAAAAGGAATTCCGAAGAACTGTACCGGATTCCCTCTGTTTGACCCACGTGGAAAACAGGCAGATGAGCTGTGTGCAAAATTCTGTGCTGAGCGTACATGTGATGAACTGGAAGAAATCTTCAACAAAGCTGCTATCCCATGCCAGAGAGCATATGGACCGGCTGATATCGAAAAAGATCCTCAGTACGAAGCACGTGAGAACATCGTTGAATGGGAAGATCAGTGCTTCGGTAAGATGAAAGGTATCGGACTTACCAACATCTTCAAGAAACATCCTTCACAGATCGTTGCTGCTGCTCCTTGCTTCGGTGAGCACAACCGCGAAGTACTCGAAAGCTTCGGATATACAAAAGAAGAGATTGATGCTATGTATGATAAGGGAGATCTGGTAACATGGACACCTGCAGATACAGCAAGAATCAAAAACTTCGTAGAGTGGAACTTCTTCTGGGATCCGGAAAATCAGGCAAAACGTATTGGTCTGGAATATCCACCGAAAAAAGACAAATAAGAAATTAATTCATTCCTTATATGAACCGACTGCAGAGCAATCTGCAGTCGGTTTTATTTAATGAGAAAATCAAGAACTTAACCGCCCGGCGCAATCGAGTAGGCCAACACCTACTCGACGTGCAATCAATGTCATCTCGCCTGTCGGCTCGATGAACATTGGCCGCCATATAGAAATTCGTGCAAGCACGATTTCTGCATAGCGGCTTATTGCACAAAAAAGCCTCAGGTACTTCCTGAAGCTTTTTTCAAAAGGCGCCAACCAGATTTGAACTGGTGATAGAGGTGTTGCAGACCTTTGCCTTACCACTTGGCTATGGCGCCATAAGATATATGAGTGCTCTTCCCGAGACACTCATATATTATATCATTCTTTTTCTATTTCGTCAACATTTCTTCGACCTCTTCTTGCTCCGGCATGGATCGGATTGCACCTTTTTTAGTAGTTACGATCGCTGCTGCAGCATTCGCAAAATCAAGGATTTCGGTCAGATCCTTCTCGGTTAGATTATCAATACCTCTTTCCAGCACACCATTCAATGCACTTCCACAGAATGTATCTCCGGCACCTGTCGTTTCCACGGTATCCACCCGGTATCCTGCCTTTTCTACACGCATACCCTTATAGTATGCACGGCTTCCATCTTTACCCATTGTAAGGAAAATAAGCGGGATATGATACTTCTCCTGCAGATACTGGATTCCTTCATCATAATCTTCTTTCCCGGACACAAACTGAATCTCATTATCGGAAATCTTCAATATATCACAATATCGGAACCCATATTCCATCATCTTCTTTGCTTCATCCAGAGACTTCCACAGCGGTGGTCTGAGATTCGGATCCAGTGAAATCAGGCATCCAGCCTCTTTTGCCACTTCTAATGCTTTTTTTGTTGCGCTCCTGACCGGCTCATCTGTCATCGATAATGTTCCAAAATGAAAAATCTTTGCCTGACGGATCACATCATAATCGACTTCTTCTTCCCGGAGCATCATATCCGCTCCCGGCTTTCTGTAGAAAGAAAAATCGCGATCTCCATCCTGGAAAGTATGTACAAATGCAAGCGTGGTCGGAATCTCCTGATCCATCCGAAGTCCTGTCGTATCTACTCCCACCTCTTCTATTGTTTCTTTCAGTAATTTGCCAAACTGATCTTCTCCGACTTTACCAAGGAATGCTGTCTTTCTGCCAAGCTTTCCAAGCATGGCAAGCACATTACACGGCGCCCCTCCCGGGCATGCCTCAAAACAGTTATTTCCCTGTTCACTCTGTCCATTCATTGCAAAATCTATCAACAACTCACCCATGGCCGCTACATCATATTTCTTTTCCATCGTCTTTTCCTTTCATACAGTATTTTTCACATAGTTCTATATTCTTACATACCACCTATATACATCTTCTGATCAATATCCCAGATTATCATTCACCAGAATCACCTTGATTCGTTTCGGTGCCTTGGAATAACGGGTTACCAGAAACTGGCTGCAAATTGTATCCGGTGATTTGCAGTCCGCGCAGGAACCTGTCTTCTTACACGGTGTCTGAATATCAAATCGCTGTGCGTTAACCGGTGCCGCCAGGTTACGCGCTCTCGCCCATGCATCATCCAAATCCTTAACTACTTTATTCATCCCAACAATCATCAGCACATGTTCCGGCCCCCAGGTAATCGCTGCCACACGATTGCCTTTGCCATCGATATTAACCAGTATTCCATCTTCTGTAACAGCGTTTGTACTGCTGAGAAAATAATCACACCCAAGACACTGAAGTTCAACGCTTCTTTTCTCTTCCGGCGTACTACATGCATCTCTGTTATACACCGTATAATCGCCGGAACAGACTGCATCCTTCAGCCCGATATCTGCTATCGATACAGATCCTCCCCAGCCAACGCCGCTGCCAGCCGGAATCAGCGCAAGTGCAATCTTAAGCGCTTCTTCCTTCGTCTCCGCATAGTGACCTTCCATATTTCTGGATTCCAGTCCCCTGATGACCTTCTCAGCAAGTTTTCTGTTTCTCTCTGATATCATTTTATTCATAATATCCTCCTATCCTCGCATTTTCATAAAATACAATGCCACCATAATCCTCGTACGATTCTCGTTGCTCATTATATCGTATCCCAGAATTTCTTTCACTTTATTCATTTTATAATTCATCGTATTCTTATGGCAGTACATTGCCTGTGCCGTATGCACAATGCTGCATTCATTTTCAAAAAATGCTTTTAATATATCCAGATAATCTGTGTTTTCTTTTTCATCATAGTCTATCAGCTCACCCAGCACCTCTCTGATAAATGCCTCTCCGGTGTCTTCATGTCTCAGATCTGACAGTACTTTATATACGCCCAGTTCATCGTATACCAGCAGATTTGTCGCAATCGCTGTCTTTGTCAGCTGATATGCCACCATCGCATGTTCGTAGCTGTCTTCCAGATCCTGCAGGCGCATTACCACATCGCCAATTCCCACATAGACCTGCATATCCTGCTTACAGATCTTCTGGAATATACGCTGAACCTGCTTTACTGTCTTATCTGCTACCATGATCAGAAGCCTGTCCTCATCTGTCACGACAACGCCTCGAAAATCCGAATACTGAAGCTGCTTTGCCAGTTCCTGAAGGCGCTTATTCTCTTCCCCCTCCCGGTAAGCATGACAGCTCAGGATTGCCATAATATAATGCATATTACGATAAAATCCATTATGCTCAAAATGATGCAGATACGCCGCCTCATGCTCAGGATAATAGATTGCATTCTTAAGTGCCTCATTCAAATTCGTATCCCGCTGTTCATTCTCCAGAAGAATAGATGCAAATATGCGCATTACATCAAGATACGGTGTCTTCCATCCACTTGAAAATAATGGAAACTTTTTCCTATTACAATAATCCACAATCCTCTGCGGATAGCAGCTGCCTTCATGAAGCGACAATACCAGTCCTCCTGTCCCGGCCTCAATCAATCTCTGCACAAAATCCATCAGCCATTCCTCAGACGTATACTGAATCCCCGCACTGAATATCAGTTCATCGCCATGCAGCAATTCGATAAACTCCGGATTCTCTACAATATGCGTCCATTCAATCACCTTATGGAAACAGCTCTTTGTAACCAGGTGCATATCATACATCGGCTCAACTTCCCGATACAGTTCTTCCAATGCAACCGCCATATCTTACCCTTTCTGTCAATAAATTCAATTTTACCGCCATAAAATCATACACTTTTTATCCTATCGTTTCTATTTTATCAAAATTGTGCTCAAAGCACAATTAAAATGATATTTTCTGTAGCAAAAGGATATGTACCATTACCATATATCATGATATATTGTTCATGAACACAAATGCATGATATTCATGCATCCCCCGAATCGTGTTCACATTCAATCTCCAGATTGCTAAAAGACTGCGTAACCACGCAGCCTTTTTTAGTTCAACAGACAGTTATTCAGTCTATGGTATAGAACTGCATATCGTTGTGCTTGCACATAAGAATATGCAGTTCTATACCATTACGGCTCTGAATAGAGCTGCCGCCCGTCTATGAGTAAAATATACGCAGTTTTGCTGCGTCTGACATCGTTAGATGGCAGATTTTACGAATAGTCCGGGCGGGGCTGAATATCTTCCCAGCAGGCAGTAGCTCCGCTGCCGCCCGTCTATCCTATCTTTTCCATAATCTTATCAAGTATCACGCCTGCCACTTCTTCTTTTGACATGAGTTCCTGCTCTTCTGCGCCATTCTCAGTTATCAGCGTTACCACATTCGTATCTCCCGCGAATCCGGCTCCTGTCACCTTCAGATTATTGGCCACGATCATATCTGCATTTTTCTTCTTTAACTTTTGGGATGCATTCTCCAACAGATCCTGCGTTTCCATAGCAAAACCACACAAAAACTGTCCATCCCTCTTGTGCGCCCCGAGATACCCAAGTATATCCTGTGTCCGTTCCAATCCGATAGACATCTGATCATCCGACTTCTTGATCTTTTCCGAGCTGACAGTTGCAGGTCTGTAATCCGCTACCGCCGCTGCCTTGATAATAATATCTGCCCACTCGCTTCTCTCTGTAACTGCCTGAAACATATCTTCTGCACTGGTCACGCTAACCCGCTCCGCAAAAAGCGGTGCCGCAAGAGCCGTATGTCCACTGACCAGCACGACCTCCGCACCTCTGAACGCACTGATCTTTGCAAGACTATATCCCATCTTACCGGATGAATGATTGGTGATATAGCGTACCGGATCCAATGCTTCCTGTGTTGCGCCAGCTGTTACAAGCACATGCTTCCCTGCCATATCTTTTTCAAACGCACAGGCCATCAGAATATACTGAAATAATTCTTCTGGCTCCAGCATCTTTCCCTTACCGATGTCTCCGCAAGCAAGATGTCCGCTTGTCGGAAATGCAATCGTCATACCATATTCTTCCAGCTTACGGATATTATCCTGCGTCACCGGATTCTCATACATGCGAGTATTCATAGCCGGTGCTACGATCTTAGGACAATCACAGGCAAGAATAGTTGTAGTCAGCATATCGTCAGCCATACCATGTGCAATCTTCGCAATAATATTCGCCGTAGCCGGCGCGATCATCACTACATCAGCCTCTTTAGCCAGTTCTACATGCTCCGTACTATATTCGTGATTCCTGTCAAACGTATCCGTCAAACATCTTCTTCCTGTGAGTGACTCAAACGTCAGCGGAGCAATAAACTGTCTGGCGTGTTCTGTCATGATTACCTGTACCTGCGCTCCTGCTTTTACAAGAAGGCTTGTAAGTGTTGCACTCTTGTATGCTGCAATACCTCCTGTTACACCAAGAACTACTGTCTTCCCCTTCAACATAGCCATATTCTTATTCTCCTTCATTAACAGATCACCGCCACCTCTTCCACAGACTTTCTCTTTGGCATATCTGGTGATACAGTTCCATATCCCACACCAATCACAGATACTACCATCTGCTCCTCCGGGATACTCAAAATCTCATGCAGCTTCTTCTCATCGCGGATTCCCATAACCAGCGTTCCAATTCCCATCTCAGCCGCTTTCAACAGCAGATTTTCATTCGCCAGGCCAAGATCATAGACGCCCCAGCCATTGCCAAGTTCATTCGTTGGCTCTCCACTTCTTTCATAACCGGAGCGATTCTTAACCACTGCTGTAACAATCAACGCAGAAGCTCCCTCTACATTATTGGCATTAAATTCCGGCAGGCACTCAGTACGTACCTTTTCAAACATATCCTGAGAAAGTACACAATAATATCTTGCTGTCTGGCTGTTCTTCCATGATGCGCATAAATTGCTGCCTGAATCATTTCCCTGATCTGTTCCTCTGACACTTTCTTTTCTGCGTCATACTTTCTAATGCTGCGTCTTGATTCTATAACTTTCTGAAATTCCATACTGCCCTCCTGCTCTTCTGTCAAAATGATTAAGCTGTATTCTTATAATGCTAGCCTTATTTTAACACATGTCCCTGATTGAGACAATGAATTTTAGTTTACAGAGTCCGCAGGTGAATCTTCTTTATTTCACCTGCGGACTGCTTCTTTCAAATCTATTTTTCATTCACCAGTATCGGTACACCTGCATCCTCGTATATTCCATCCTGTGATGTCTGTTTCCCGATTTCTGCGATAATTTTGGCACTGTCCCAGCCCAGGCTCTCGCATTCTGCATATGCCTTTTCCACATTGCCATTCTCCAGATATGCACGAATTGCACGGTATTCAATTTCATCCGGTGCTTTTGCGATATCCTGGCCTTCATTCCAGATCACCTTTTTATCCGACATTGTCTTACCATAAAATACAACCTGTTTAGCATAACAGGTATACTCCTGCTTGGTTTCTTCTGATATTCCTTCTAATCTGACCGGAAATATGATGGTACTCTGCTTAATCTCCAGTGCAGAGACAGTCTCCCAGAAAGTTCTTCCTCGCATCCGATATTCCAGCGTCTGGTCTTCATTCTGATTGCTTAACTCTGCCGGATCCTGAAGCCCTGTCATGGATTGTATTCCAATACTCTTACTGCTCTTTAATACACAATATATATCACCACCTGCAAGCTGATACAATTGGGCTACTTCTACATCGTCGGACGCAATACCATAGAGCATTTCTGAATACCCCCACTCGCTATCCGTTATATGGTTGCAAAAAACATGTCCACCGATTATAACTGCCACAATCAATACGATACCGATAACTGCTTTCAATGTTGTTCGCCTTTTTATTTTTTTCATAATTTGAGACGCACTTTTCTGTATCTGAAGATCCGATTCTGTCTGGGTCTGCACCTGTATATCCTGCATTTTTTCAGACGCTTCATAGACCCATCTGCACTCCTGGCACTCTGCAATATGATCCTCCACCATTTTTCTGCTCTCTTCCTGCAGGCAGTCATCTTCATATAACACCAACAGATCCTGTACAATCGCACATTCCTTCTTCATATTCACCGTCCGCCTTTCTGCATCAACTGCTGAATCTTAATCTTTGCCCTGTGAAATGTCACCCTCGCCCAGCCTTCTTTTCGTCCGAACACCTCACCGATTTCACGGTATGACAATTCTCCTAATACCCGCAGAGTAAACACTTCTTTATATGGCTCTTCCAGGTCGTGCAGTATCCGGTAGATTTCCATGGATTCCTGCCGTCTCACCACCTGTTCATCCAACGCTCTCTCTAACTGGATACTCCTCAGCCTGTCCTCTTCCAGCTCTTTCGGACTATCGCTTATGACTTCACGCCTATGTTTTTTCTTCCAGGAAAAGTAAGTATGTTTTGCAATCTGACACAGCCATGTTCCCAACTGGCATTCTCCTTTAAACTTATGAATGGCTTTCATTGCACGAAAGAATGTTTCCTGCGTCAGTTCTTCCGCAGTCTCTCTGTTTCCATCCAATGACAGCAGATAATAATACACTTCTTTATAATATCGCGCATATATTTCTTCAAATTGCATCTCCTCACCCCCTTTGCCAATAAGACTCCGCACACAGCATTTCGTTACAGCAAATATAAATTTATTTGATTTTTTTAAAATCTGATATCCGAAATTTTATACCCGATCAATCTTCCTGATTTTCCTGTCATAGGTATAGACTCCATTCACTTCTTCTTCGATATCTGACCACTGCGTATAAACGCTGGCACAAAGTCCTTCTGGAATCAGTTCCCGCATCTTATCTGCCCGTTCTGTACAGCGTTTATTTAGCTCTTCTCTGGTCTTACATGCTCCATATCCGTATTGTTTTTCACACGCCGTATGTCCGCTTACCGGATAACTGTATCCTCCGTATTCCGATAATGCTGATGCGCGCTTTCTTTCCGGATGAATAAATAGTCCAAAGAAATAATTATGCAGGCTTGAGAAATCTCCGCCACCCTGATCAAACCACCCGCTCGCCTGATCGATCAGACGATCCGGATCCATTTCACGCAGAAGCCTTGTCATATCCTCCGTCTGGAACTGTCCCCAGCCTTCATTGAAGATTACCCAGGATGCGATGCTCGGATGTCCTTTCAGTACATACACCGTCTCACGCATTTCCCGGACAAACTCCAGACGTCCGGCCTTATTCTTTCTGGAAAGCAGGCTCGGATAAATGTCTCTCATCGGAATCTTAAGCCACGACATTACCGTTGCGAGGTAAGTCACAAACCAGTGCTTATATCGTTCCCCGCCATTTACCATATCCTGCCATACTACGATGCCAAGGCGGTCACAATGATAATACCATCTCTGCGGTTCGATCTTAATATGCTTGCGTACCATGTTAAATCCAGTCTTTTTCATTTCTGTAATATCAAAGATAAATGCCTCATCACACGGTGGTGTATACAATCCCTCCGGCCAATATCCCTGATCCAGCACACCATTCTGAAACTGTTCTTTTCCATTCAGACAGATACGTGGAAACCCTTCTGTCTCTGCATCCGGCTCCAGTGAAAACTTCTGCATGGCGAAATAACTGATTATCTGATCTTCACCCATTGTTACTTTGTAATAATACAGATACGGTTCTTCACATGTCCATAATCTGGCATCCGGAACAGGTATCTCAATCCATGCACTTGTGTTCCCTTTAGTTTCTGTTATCACCGTCTCAGGTATTCCAAACAGGCTAGAAACATCTTCTGCACATTTCATTGGCTCCGGATAAATCGCCGCTTGATGCACTGTAATCCGGCACTTCTGCTCCGGTTCAGACGCGTGAACACAGATTCTTACCACGTTCCGATCTATATCCGGTATTGCTTCCAGTTCTGTTATATATACTTCCGGTACGTATTCCATCCATACGGTCTGCCAGATACCGCTCTGAGACGTATAAAACATGCCGCCTGCTTTTAATTTTTGCTTTCCTTTGGCGTGATAAGATGTATCACTGCGATCTTTCACAGCTACTGTAAGTTCATTTGCCCCATCATGCACAGCATCGGTAATATCCAGTTCAAACGGAAGATATCCTCCCGTATGTCTGCCAGTCTGATGTCCATTCACATACACAACACATGCCTGGTCCACTGCTCCAAAGTGAAGAATCAGACGATGCTTCTTCAACTGTACTTCATTCACATCTATGGTACGCTTGTACCACAGATATTCCTCCGGCTGCAATTGACGATTCACTCCTGACAGTACTGCTTCCGGTGAAAATGGCACCAATATCTTTCCATCGTATTTCTCCGGCTTCTGAAAAGCATCCGTAAATGCATACTCCCAATATCCGTTCAGATTGATATATGAATCTCTGACAAGCAGCGGTCTTGGATACTCTGAAAGTACATGTTCCGGATCTATCTTCTTTCCCCATCTGGTATATAACTGCTTCATAAGCCATCCCCTTTCCCTGACATTTGTATATTTATTCTTATTATAATAACGCAGCTTCTCTGCATCAATCATAAATCGAGCAGGTTGACAACTACCCAACGTGCATAAAAAGAGCCCTTTATTCTTTCACAAAAGAACAAAAGACTCTTTCAAGAGAATATCTAATTATAATTTACAAAAATCCCATTAATTTCCACATCGGATACATCACTACAACAAATCCGACAATCATAATAACAGCTTTTAATGTCATTTCCTTTACAAAACGTCCCATAGACATCATTCCAAACTCATACATGATCAGATTACCAGCTGACTCATATGGGAAGAACAATACTTCGCAAGAGTACAGAAGCAACATACATGCTGTAACCGGACTCATTCCCAATGAAACTGCCATCTGCGCAAATGGGAGTGACAAACCTCCGAGCATCGCATACGGCGTCATAAAAAGATTTGCGATCATTCCGATAATGATAAATGCCAGACATACAAACAACATTCCTTTTCCCTGTAATGCAGGTACCGCAATTGATGTAAGGAAATCTCCGAATCCAACGGCAGCTCCCGCAATACCAATTTCCAGACAAGATGACACAAAAAATACCGTTGTAAAGTTAATCTTTTTAACCGTTCCTTCATTTCCAATACCGATTCCCGGTAAAAATACAAGTACTGATATTACCATGAATCCATATGCTGCCGGAAGACCCGTGATTCTTGTAGAGCAAAGATACACAAGAAGAATCAGCACCAGAATAATACCTCTTTTTTCTTTGCCAGTAATATGACCGAGACTTTTATAATGTTCTTCCAGTATTTCCTTGCCAGCACTGGTCTTCAGATCCTTGGTATGATATACCTTCATCAGGATCAAGATACAAATAATACACCATAGGATGAACCATCCATTGTATTTCAACGAAGAAGTCATTGTCATAGTATAGTCCGGAATAAACTCGCGCACAGATCCTTCTATGATAGAAAAGTATCCTGGATAATACAGACACACGGTACATCCAGTTGCACCGATTGTACCAGCAAAACACAACAGTGCAGATTCTTTTGATGGCTTTAATCCCATTGCCTTACATACACCATATACCAGTACACTGGCAACCAGCCATCCATTACAGAATGTAATCAGGTTCAGGATAATGCCTATTACAAAGCAGGCAAATACTGTTCCTACATATGTTCCTCCACATTTTGTAATGATAAAATATGCAATTCGTTCCAGAAGTCCACATTCCTCCAATACAGCACTGAACACCAGTCCACCAAGTACCATCCAGACGGTAGTATTGGTCCATGAGCCAAATGCAACTTCCACCGGTGCCAGACCTGTAACCAGATATAACGTTGGCAGCAAAATCGAAGCAGCCAGTTTCGGTATCAACTCAAACGCTATAATCAAAATTACAAACACCGTAATCATAAAGAATTTTCTAAGATCCTCTGTAAACATTCCCTGTACAGGGATTACTCCAATGATCAGTGGCAGGAGGATTGTCACCCCCCAACCGATGATCGTTTTTTTATTTGTATTTTTTTCCATCGTCTCTCAATCCATTTCTAAATTTTTTACATGATTTTGTATAACTTAGAAATCTGCCATCAGGCAACTATTACAGCGCAAGTAAGCTTGTGATCAGCATGTTTGCTCCAACAAACAGCAATACACAATATACGATACGCAGGAAAGTCTCTTTATTAATTTTCTTCAGGAATGCCATACCCACAAAGAAACCAACTGCTGCCATCGGTGCACCAACCGCAAGTGCACTCCACAAATGCGGTGTAACTACGCCGCTTCTGAACTGTGAGAATGCATTCCATGTATTCAAAATAACCCATACCATATTCATAGTATTTCTGAATTTTTCTTTTTCTTTTACAGCAGAGATCGTATATACTGTAATCAGTGGTCCTCCAATGTTGAACGCACCGTGTACAACGCCACCGAGAATCAGACATCCATAACGAAGCACTTTCTTAAATGTTGTATCTGCTTCTTCTTCCTCATTCTTCTTCAGAACAAGCGGCTTGATAATATGTTTGTAAATATTCATCAATGCAATAAAAGTAACCATTCCACCAATACAGATTTTAGCTACTACAGGACTGATCGCATGGAACAGATAGTTTCCTACGAGAATACCCGGCATACACAATACTATGATCTTGGCAAGATCCTTCCATGAGACTTCTTTAAATGCCTTAATACCAAGAAAATATAAGAATGGAAGTGTGATCAATGTTCCGTACGGAACACCTTCTGTCGTTCCCAGTAAACCATTTGTAACTGCCGCAGCGATTACGGTACATCCAAACCCTGTACATCCCTGTACAAAGAAACCTACAATTTGCATCAAACCAACAAGTACAAAATTAAATTCAAAAGTCATAATTTACCCCCTAAAGTTGTTTAATTTATTATGTGTTGTCTTTACTATCCTCCTTTTGTTTTTCTTTTGTTTGAATTCGCTATTCAATTTCTGTTAAAAGAATATCAAACAATCCTTTCTCAGAAAAGTAGCTACTCGGGTGGGATTCCATAGGGAATATTACCCATTTTTCCAGGTCGTTTATAAGAATTAGGTAATTTACCCGATATTTTTTTAACACAGTGCTCCGCTTCTATCATATATTTTCTCTTATTCAACCTTTTTTTGTTAAATATCTTTACATGCAAAAAGCAGATGACAAATATCATCTGCTTTCAGCACACACTATTTACAATTTTATTCACCTAATCTGTCATAGTTAACCGGGCTTATCCCCAGACAAGTCCTTTTCCTGCTTCTACGGCCTTATCATAGATTACCTTTGCAGCCACCAGATCCTGTGCAGCCACTCCGACAGTCTCATATACAATGATCTCGTCGTCATTCTCTCTGCCTTTAATCTTGCCATTGATCACATCTCCAAGGCTTCCCTGGATATCATCTTCTGTAATAATTCCGTCAGCAATCGGGATCAGCAAGTCTCCTGTCTCAGACAGCGCTGCTTCTTTGGAATCACAGATAATCTTAGATGCTCTTGGCAGGATAGCCGGATCCATCTCGTGTTTATGAGGCTCATAGGTACCTACGCAACTGATTGTTGCACCGGCCTTTACTTTTGTTCCGTCAAACACCGGCTTTGGTGAAGGTGTAACCGTAATGATCAGATCTGCATCCTCGATACATTCATCTGAGCTTGCTGCCGGAAGGATCTTGGCGCCATAAGAAGCTAGTTCTTCCTGCATCTGTTCTGCAAATGCCTTACACCTCTCCTCATTCAGGTCAAAGATCTTCACTTCTTCAAGCTTCCTTGCCGCAAGCATTGCCTCAAGCTGAGTCGCTGCCTGTCCGCCTGTACCGATCATAGCTCCTTTTTTGCAGTCCTTCTTAGCCAGCAGATCAAACGCCGCACCAGAAGACGCACCCGTTCTGAGCTGTGTCACATAAGTACCGTCAAGCATCGCGATCACGTAGCCTGTCTTTCCATCAATCAGCATTACCTGCGCCGGTGACGTCATAAGTCCATTATCAATATTGTGTGGAAAAATGTTAATGACCTTCATTGCTGCTGCATCCATCTCTGGTGCATATGCCGGCATAAACAAAAATGCTCCGTCATATTTACCGTTGACAACTGTACGAAGCGGTGTATCCACTGTACCGTCCACTACCATTTTAAAGGCCTTTTTATCCGCTTCGATAATATCCTTCATTGTAATTACACTTTTAATATCTTCTCTGGAAAGCAATAACATAATAATCTAATCCTCCAATTGCAATATCATCCATTTTGTTATCTGTTTTTATCCGATCAGGAATCCATACTTCAGCGGATCCTTGCCGTCGATCAGATAGGTAGCCACGCCGGTCAGATAACAGCTTCCTGTTACCTTCGGCACTACTGCATCATAATCTGCCACCTTGGTCACTTCTTTGATCTCACCCTTAAACAGTGAACCCATGAAGCTCTCGTATACAAATGGCTCACCTACGCCAATCTCACCCCACTTATATAGTGTTGCAAGTTTCGCACTCGTTCCCGTACCGCATGGAGAACGATCGGCCTGCGCATCGCCAAAGATAACCACATTACGCATATCTGCTTTATCCGGATTCGGTGTCGGACCGTAGAACTCTACCAGATCCACAGTATCAATATCCAGTTCCGGATGTTTAACCGGAATCTTCTCATTGACTTCTTTCAGTATTTTCATACCAAGTGTTGTATATGCAGGAACTGTCTTTGCATTGATCGGTCCGATATCCAGCTGTTCGCTGTCTACCAATGCGAAGAAACTTCCACCAAATGAAATGGTAAAATGAATCTCTTTGCCGTCAATCGTTACTGTCTGATTCTCCAGATATACAAATGCCGGCACATTAGTCAGAGTTACACTCTCTACCTTTCCATCTTTCACCATGGCTTTTGTTCTTACGATACCTGCCGGAGTATCCAGCACAACCTCATTCTCACCCTCATGGGACTCGATCATACCCGCCTCGATAACAACCGTTGTTGTACCAATTGTACAGTGTCCGCACATATTCAGAAATTCACCTGTCTCCATGAATACAACGCCAAAATCCGCTTCCTCATGTACCGGCTCGCAAAGTACTGCACCAAACATATCATGATGTCCGCGCGGCTCTAACATCAATGCTGTACGGATGTAATCGCAGTTCTCCTCCAGCCATTTTTTCTTTTCAATCATCGTGTTGCCTTGCGGTTCCGGGATACCGCCTACCAGAATTCTACAAAACTCTCCCATGGTATGCGCATCCACGACCTCAGTTGCTCCTCAAACCGGTCAAAATTGACATTTATCTTGTAATCCATTGCCGTGTGCCTCCAAAATCACTTAAAATTAATATATTTTGAGTCGATCAATAACTCATCCTTTTTGAAGCTTGCTTTCGTCTCTGCTTCAAACTTGTCCGGTGCAATTTCTTCCATAGATACGGAAATATCGTCCGGTGACCATACACCTGATTCCTCAGCAAGTGCCTTTCTTACTGCCTTTGCCAGATTCTCTTTCATTTCTTCACTTTTTCCTGGATATAATTTTACACTGATATGTGGCATATTAATTTTCTCCCTTTTTCTTCTCTTTCTGATTTGATACAACAAAGCTGATTGCCATGTAGATCAGTACTACTGCAACGATATATGTCAGAATTGTTGTTGGCATAGATTTGACAATAAAATACGCGATCAATACACCAATGACACCGGTAATGCTCATGATGACTGCTGCATCTCTATTGTATCTTCCAGACTTCACAAATTCGAGACTTGCAGGCGGCATCAGCAATGCGCAGGAACCCATCATAATCGGAAATGCAACAGTAATATTCATTCCCACTAATGCGCAGAGCGCCATACATGGTGCATAAAGACCTACTCCCGCACACATCAGCATGCCAAGGATAAAGTTAATAGCAACTGACAAGATCAACTTGCCGCCACTGAGTCCTGTTGCCGTTCCTAACATACCGAATGGTCCAAATCCATTGACTTTCATTACCAGCAGTACTGCCACACACGGAAGCGTTACTGACAGAATCATACGGATCTTCTGAACCGGGAGCTTTGTAATTACTTTTGATCCCACAATGCCGCCAAGCATTGCTGCTATCAACATAGAGAATAATGTAACCGGCTCTACTTCCACGATTTTCAGAAACAGCAGTGCTTCCACACCTACCGGGATGGCAAAGATAACATTGCCATTACCCGGAAGTTCTTCATCCGGACTAAGCTTGGTAAATTTGAAAAATGCTGCCTGTGTCGCATTACTTCCAACTCCCAGCGTATCCAGAAGATTTAGTATAAACCCCATAATTCCATAAAGAACTTTTGTCTTCATCGGAACATCCTTCGAGCCATTTTCTCTGCCGTCTTTCACCAACAGATAGAAAAACCATACAACAAACACTACGATTGCTATTCTTAATATTGTAATCATACCCGTTCCCCAATCTATCCTTTCTCACTATGCGTAATCGTTAACAGTAACTATTCGTGAAGGTAACCATAATCTGCATCCAGTGCCCATGGCTGCATTGCTCCGCCTTCTTCCGCCGGTCTGCAGTTCTGAGCATAGATGTTCAGCACACCCTTCTGCTGCTTGAGTGGTGGACGCACCCATGATTTTCTTCTTTCAGCCAGCACCTCATCAGATACCAGAAGATTTACAGTACCTCCTGCAATATCCATCTCAATCTCATCACCATTCTCTATCAGTGCAATCACGCCGCCATCATATGCTTCCGGAGAAACATGACCAACAATTGCTCCATAATTAAATCCAGAGAAACGTGCATCTGTGATCAAACCAACTTTCTTATCCAATCCAAGTCCGATCAGTGCATCAATACTGAGCATCAGCTCCTTCATACCAGGTGCTCCTTTACAGCCTTCGTAACGGATAACCAGAATATCTCCCGCCACGATCTCGCCAGCCATGATTGCCTTATATGCATCCTGGTCACATTCATATACTTTTGCTGCGCCTTTAATATACATTACTTCTTCGTAGACAGCTGTCGGACGTACAATTGCTCCTGCCGGAGATATGTTGCCGCGGAGAATCTTAAGTCCCGGCTCCTTTGCTACCGGATCTTCCATCGAATGGATCACCTTATTCGGCTCACTCTTAACCGTATCCAGAATCTCACCCCAGGTGTTTCCATACATGGTCGGCGCATCTGTATGAAGCTTACCGGCAAGCTGTTTCATCACCTGCTTCACACCGCCCGCATAATGGAAATCTACAACCGTATACGGACCACTTGGGATAACCGCGTTGATACAGTAAATCTCTTTTGCGTATTTTTCAAAATCTGCTAATGTGATCTTAATTCCCAACTCATATGCATATGCCAGAATGTGGAGCACCGCATTGGTAGATCCGGCGACTGCCATATCAAACATGATCGCATTTTCCAGAACATCTTTCGTGATCAGCTCTTTTGGTGTTCTTCCAGATTTGGCAAGCTGTACCATATATTTTCCGGCTGCTCTTGCGGCACGAAGTCTTGCATTATCCGATGCAGGAATTGTAGATGTGCCAGGCATTACAAGGTTCAATACCTCTCCCAACATCTGCATGGTATTGGCTGTTCCCATGGATGGACATGCACCAAATGATGGACATACACATTCTTCCATATCAAATAATTCTTCTTCAGATGCCCCAGAGAATCTTGCCGCATCGAGGTCCGCTTCTACAACTGTCTTTCCACAGTGATTACCGGCCTGCATAGATCCACCGGTCACTACCATAGCCGGGATATCCAGTCTGCACGCTGCCAGATAACATCCGGCAATGATCAGATCACAGGAAGCCACACAACAGATAGCGTCAAAGTTATGTATTCTGGACACAAATTCAATGGACATTGCTACGATATCTCTTCCTACCTGTTCGTACTTCATCTCATCAGCACCATTGGCCACATTACCACAAGTAGCCGGAATTCCAAATTCTACCGGAATTCCTCCTGCTGCCCAGATTCCTTCTTTCACAGCCTCTGTCACCTGTCTCAGATGTGCCGTTCCCGGAGAACCTGCCATATAGGAATTCGGTACTCCGATGTGTGGTTTCTTGCGGATATCCTCATCTGAATAACCCGCTGCCTTCATCATAACTCTTCGATGTGCTGCTTCTGCTCCGTTCCAATAACTGTAACCCATGTGATTACCTCCTTAAGATTTGTATTTTTTACGTCCGTACGGTTTTATCTTCTGGTCACATAGTATGCTATTTTTTTAACATTGAAAAGCTCGCAAAAATAATATAACAATTCAGTTTTCCTTAAGTTTAATGAATTTCCATTATTTATGCTCTATTTTTCAGTTATTTTAATATCATCATTCAGAAAACTTAATGAATAATATCGATAGATGAATTGATTATTAATGATATTTTTTATAAAATATGATAGAAAGATAACATTCTTCATCAGAACGGAGGTTCTTACATGTCAAAATACGATATAATTCTCGATGTTTACGAGACTCAAAGCATTTCAAAAGCAGCAGCCAAACATAACTACACACAATCCGCCGTCAGTCAGACAATCCGTAATTATGAAAAAGAAATCGGGCTTAAATTATTTAAGCGTTCCAAAAACGGAATGGAACCACTACCCGGAACAGAACCTATTTTTACCGAGCTGAAAAATATGCGTGCCTGCAATGAACGTATCGGGCAGATTGCAGCCAATATCAACAATTTAAACAGCGGTTTTATACGCATCGGTACGATTCAAAGTATTGCTTACCACTGGCTTCCCGGTGTATTGAAGAATTTTTCATCCGAATATCCAAACATCACATTCCAGCTTTATGTAGATAGTTTTCAACGGCTTACTGAAAAAATCCACAAAAAAGAACTGGACTGTATTTTTGTTTCACAATACGTAGCCAAAGATCTTCCATGCCTTCCTATAGGAATAGATGAGCTTGTGTTGGTCACTTCCCTGGATCACCCACTGGCCAATAAACTGACTGTATCTTTTGCTGATATTGACGGTCAGGATTTTATCCTTTCGGCAGATGACTTTGACTACGAGACCGGTAAATTATTGCGCATGAACCACATTATACCTAATATAAGATTCCGCATTAACGAGGATTACACTGCCATTAAAATGGTAGAACAGGGTTTCGGCATTACCGTACTTCCAAAACTCTTATTGCATAACATCCCGTTCAACGTCTGTGTCCGTCCATTTACCGAACACTTGCGCAGGAACCTGGTCGTTGCCTATTCTGAGACTCCTGAACCGACCCCTGCACTGAATAAATTCCTAACATTCGCCACCAAAGGAAATAACGAATGTAAATTAATATAACAGCAACATAACGGCAAACAAAAAAAGCCTGAGACCACATGACCTTATACTTCATGTAATCTCAGGCTTTTCATTTACATTACTTATAATCCATTACGAGAAACATTGGTTTGATTGCAATAATCTCCTCATATTCCTCCTGTTCAACTATAACGCTTGAATTCAACGCTTTCAGATCTTTTTTCAGAATCTGCAATGCTTCCGGAATCGTTCTTGCACGTCCTGTTCTCAGAATCATCTGCATCCTTTCCAACACGATCGGATGCGCATAATGCGCAGGCACCGGAAAATCCGGATAATCCTTAATATAATCTTCCATCGCACGAATAGAATCTGCCAATTGCTTTTCTATATAGTTGCGGTTATTTCTGGATGTAGGAAGCACATTTGCTCCTGCAAACAGGAAGATTGCCGCCAGACCAAACAACAGGAAATACATTCCGAATCCCGCATGCGTCAGCAACGCCCAGACACCATATACGAATGCACCGGCACCCATAATAACAACGGCAAGTGCCACCCATTTATATGCCGGATTGCTTCTGTCATAGATTCGCTTCTTCTTAGCAGACTGGCTGAGATCCACATAAATATCAGACTGATTTTTCAGAAATTTTTCTGCCTGTTCCAGTCTGTCAAGACACTTCCTTGTCTCTGCAGTTACATTGACCTCTCGCTGTCTTTCCGCAAGCCTTCGTTCTTTCTCTGCCAGCTTACGTTCTGCCTCCACACTATGCACCGGGATGTCCGGATACGCTTCCTCTATATAAGCAAGGAACCTGTCCACATCTTCTTCGTGTTTGAAATTGCATTGCTTTTCCTGACCATTGCCATATGCAACCACAAGATAGGATAATGTTCCAAATACTCCTTTTCCCGTGAAGCCGCCTTTACTCATTGCAACCCTTTTAAAAATCCTCCTTACAGAACGAATCGGTATGTAATATATTCTGTCAATATAAAAACTATTCAAATATAACGCTTTCTCACCAATTCCACAAGGTCCGATCTTTCTACAGTTCTTCTTATCAATCAGTAATTCGTCATCCGGAATGGATATCTCTCCTAATCTATGTGGTTTAAACATATTATCATCTCGTTTCTATCTTATTCTTATGCTCTTATGCCTGCTCTTTCATCGGCTTCTTTGTCGCATGGATAAAAATACCCAGGAACAATACTGCAAATATAATACCTGCCGGATAAGCTACTGCTGTAGATAATCCCAGACACTCTTCTGCACAGGTGAAATAAGTTACAGAAACCGCGCTCATAAATGTTGCCGGAACTGCTGTGATCCAGTAATTCTTCTTCTCACGGAACAGATACATGCTGGCTGTCCACAGAACGATCATAGCCAGTGTCTGGTTGGTCCAGCTGAAGTATCTCCATACGATGGAATAATCCAGATGTCCTACAAATGCGCCAACAGCAAGAAGCGGAACACACAATACCAGTCGTTTCTGCATCTTACCCTGATCAATCTTGAACCAGTCTGCAAGTACCAGTCGTGCGCTACGGAACGCTGTATCACCGGAAGTAATCGGACAGGCAATAACACCAACCATGGCAAGTGCAACACCTGCAGTACCCATTGTCTTGATACATACATCATAGATAGCTGCTGACTGTCCATTAGCAAGAATATCATTCAATCCTGTGCTAAGTCCACCTGTCACTTTGTAAATAGCACATCCTGCTGCTGCCCAGATCAATGCGATTACACCTTCAGCAACCATGGCACCATAAATACGAAATGGCCCTGCTTCTCAGACTTCATACACCGTGCCATAAGTGGTGACTGTGTTGAATGGAATCCGGAAATAGCTCCACACGCTACTGTGATAAACATAAAGCTCCAGATTGGCTTGCCTGCCGGATGCATATTGGTAAAATGGCTCCAAATCTCAGGAATCGTGTAACTTGGATTTGTAAAGATACCAAAGATAACACCAATTGCCATGATAATCAGGCAGATACCAAAAATCGGATAAATACGACCTATAATCTTATCAATAGAAATAAATGTTGCAATAAAGTAATATGCCAGGATGATCCACAGCCATACTTCCGGATTAGCAAATGCACCGGTAACTCCTTTATTGCTAAGCAACGTAACAATCAGTCCTGCCGGTCCTACTGCAAATACCGTACCAACCATAACCAGAAGTACTACACTGAATACACGCATGACATTCTTCATTACATTTCCAAGATAAATACCACATACCTCTGAAATAGATGCTCCTCCATTTCTTTCAGAAAGCATACCTGAAAAATAGTCATGTACACCACCGGCAAAGATTGTACCGAATGTAATCCATAAAAATACAACCGGTCCCCACAATGCACCTTGCATTGCTCCGAAGATTGGTCCCAGTCCTGCGATATTAAGCAGCTGTACCAGGAACAACTTCCACTGTGGCATTACCACATAGTCAACACCATCATTGATCCTGACTGCCGGTGTCTCTCTGTCATCCGGCGCAAATGTGTTTTCTACCACTTTTCCATAAACGAAATAGCCTCCTATAAGAAGCGCTAAGCAAATGATGAAACTAATCATACAAACACCTCCAATGTTCTCTAATTCTTAACATTTTCTTAACCGATTCTTATTATAGGCTTATTTCATAAAAGTTCAAGTGATTTTATAAAATTTTCGTTAACTTTCTACAATTTTCTGTGTAATAGCTTATCACGCAAAAAAACCTCAGGAAATTTCCTGAGGCTTCTTAAGAGGCGCCAACCAGATTTGAACTGGTGATAGAGGTGTTGCAGACCTTTGCCTTACCACTTGGCTATGGCGCCTTAACATATAATGCACTCTTGTGCAGTGACTCCACCGGGAATCGAACCCGGGTTACCGCCGTGAAAGGGCGATGTCTTGACCGCTTGACCATGGAGCCATATCGTCACCGCTCAAGCAGTGACCGTTAATTATATTAACATAGCTTTTTATAAAATGCAAGTGTTTTTTCTTTTTAATTTAAATATTTATGTTCAGAGTTTTTATTCTTCCCACAGATAATACGCTACTACCAGATCCGCCATCCTTCCGTAACTCTGTACGCCATCTTTTTGTCCATTCGCCTTAAGGTAATTATCATTGATCTGCTCCGACACTTCTGCCACAGCGCCGTCCCATTTGTCCCAGAATTTGCTGTTTTCCCTCAGATCTACGTCTGCTTCCTCTGACAATATCTCTCGAATTTCTGACCATGCCGCCCGGTCTTCTTCATATAGCACATTCATACAATGAATCCACCCCAGCATACTGCCGCTGTACTGCAGTTCTGTCTCCGGCGCATCCTTACATGCCAGCCATGCGATAAAATTCGCTTCTTCCTCCTGCATAAATCCTCGCAGATGGGACAATTCATGACATGCCGTAAATGGAATATTATAAGGCGTCATATCCTGATTATAATTCGCCTCCACAGTAAACGGCGAATAAATCCCTGTCAGATTCTGCACTGACAGAAACGCCGAAAAAGCAAGCGGCTTTGGCTTTGGATAATAACCTGCCAACACGTCCCACTTTTCACCCAGACGCTCCATTGCAGCAACCGCTTCTTCTCGCTCATTACCGCTCAGCACCATCACGCCATCCGCATCTCGTTCCACTTGTCCGGCATATGTATTAACTCGTTCTGTCAGCTCCATACACACGCCTTTTAACTCATCCACCGTATAAGTGTCTGCTTTTAGTCCGATACTCTCCGCGAAGGAATTCCTGTGATAATTAATCCCACAGTTTGTCATATATAAGGCCGCCAGAATCAGTGCTATTATGCCAAGCCTCCGTAAATACCGGAGTCCTTCTTTTTTATCTGCTTTCTTCTTTATTAACCGGTATATGATCCGCACTAACGATCCAACAAGCAACAAAATCCCTGCATATAACAAAAACTCTGCCACGGAAAATGGAAATATACCAAAGAATCTTCCTATCAGCGATACAATCCACGGATAGATATGTTCCGAATACCACTGTGCCATACTCGTTACTCCACCGCTGCTACAGGTTCACATCCGCACACCTGAATAAAGAAGCGGTAAATCTCCGGCTCCTGATTGGATGTAACGAATAAGCTTTTCTCTTCTTCTGCTTCTATCAGCAGATAATTTCCTGTTTTCCCCTGTTCAAACCAGAGTCTGTAATTCACAGGACGATGCTTGCCAAGCTGGTATGGTATCTTCGTAATGGCAAATGTATATGTACCTGTATTTTTCTCAAATGTATATTTGATATTGTCCTCAAACCTCGGATGCTCCAGCAGTTCGACAATCTCACTTGCAGACTTATCAAGGCGGAATACCAGTCTCTTCTTTTCTTTCTTTAAAAATGCCACTTCCGGCACCTCCTTCATAGGATTTGTGCTGTCGATCATTCCGACCTCTCAGTTTCTCTGTCAGTTTCGCATCCGATTTTCTTCATAAATGCAGATACCGTTTCCCGATATCCCTCATAATCTACCATATAGCTCAAGGTATGTCCAGCCCCTGGTACAGTAAAGATCATCTTTTCAGATGCGCATGCTTCATAATTTCTCCGGCTCATCTCGCATGGTACCAGACGATCATCCTCGCCATGGATAAACAATACCGGAACCTTACATTTTCGAAGCACTTCCTCTGTATTTCCGTCTTCCAGATCAAAATGTCCAAACAGCTTCGCCCCCAGCCTTGCCAACGGATACATGATCTTCACCGGTAGTCCGCGGTCTCCTGACACCTTCTGTACAATCTCCTTCGGAGAGGTATATCCACAGTCTGCCAGAATGCCTTTTACTGTATTCGGCAAATCAAGCCCTGCTGCCAACAATACGATAGCAGCTCCCATGGAAATGCCGCCAAGCACAATTTTCGTGTCTTCCCCAAACCGTTCTGTCGCATACTTTGTCCACTCCAGACAATCGTATTGTTCTTTGATACCAAAGCTTAAAACTCTTCCTTCACTTTTTCCGTGTCCGCGCTCATCTACAAGGATCACATTATGTCCTGCCTCTCTGGCAAGCCAGAATCCACCACAAAAATCGCGTTCTGCCGCACCATGATAACCATGGAACAATATCTCTAACGGTGCGCCTGGCTTCTGTTCATAATACTTGCCATACAATTTCAATCCATCCTGCGACCTAACACTCACCTCTTCATACGGAAGTTCCCTGATTTTCTCCCTCAGTTCCTCTGCCTGCTCTTTATACGGCTGATACTGAGACCCTGACGGGAATTTCACCTGTTCCGGTCTTTTCTTTGGACACACGAATACCTGCCTGTAAATCAATGCTGTCATCATGGCTGCACTTCCTGTCACTCCTGCCAGCACAGCCCAGATACCTTTTCGCGCTTTCATAACATCACTCCTGTCATATATCATTCTATAGAAAGCGGGCGGGATACGCTCCATATCCCGCCCTTATACCTTTACTCTCTATTCAATCTTAGTATTCGATTTCTACCGGAACACCCTTCTCTGCAGACTCAAGAATAGCCAGAATAGCAATCGCTGTCTTTCTGGAATCTTCCAGCGTTACACGGAATTCTCTTCCGTCAACCAGTCTGTCTACAAAATCACGGATACTCTCATAAGAAAGTCCCTTACACTTATCAAACACCATGTTAGATACCAGAACATCCGGTACGCTTGATGACTCTTCTGTAATCTCCTCGATCATATTGTGAGCAGACAGGTTCAGTTTCATCATACCTTCTGTGCACATTACATCACAAAGGAAGTCATTCACATTTCTGTTACCATTTGGTGTAACCCATCCATTCTCCATCTGAGCTACTACACCGTTCTCAAATTCGATTGTAGTCAGATAAATATCCGGAACATCTACTCCTCTTTCTTTCAGAAGTCCTTCTCTCTTCACTGAGTATACTCTCTTAGCTTCAGAATCAACTAACCATCTCAGAGAGTCAAGACTGTGGCTTCCCAAGAACCAGAGAATAGAAGATTTAGCAGCCCATGAAAGCATATCTGTAGCCACCCACTTCACATCACTGTGACGAATATATGCTGTGTATGGTTTGCCAAGCTTACCGGAAGCAATCTCCTGTTTTGCTTTGTTAAATGGAGCATTCCATCTGTTGTGAAGGTCTACCATGCAGCGTACACCATTACGTTCTACTGCTTCACAGATACGGTCAATATCTTCTCTTGTAGTTGCCAGTGGTTTCTCGATCAGAATGTCTTTACCGGCATCAGCCATTGCGCAGGCAATATCCGCATGTGCAAAATCCGGTGTAACAATTGCTACTGCATCGATCTCAGGATCTGCTGCCAGTTCCTTATAGTCAGTATATACTTTGCGGATTCCGTATTTATCTGCGATCGCTTGAGCTTTTTCTTTGTTCATATCACAGATAGCAACCGGATCAGCGCAGATATGCTCTGCGTAAATTGACGCATGTGTTGCTCCCCATGTACCAGCTCCAACAATACCCATTCTAATCTGTTTTAATTCCATAATATTTATCCTCTTTTCTTTCAGTCTATCTGTTTCACGAATTTTATTATTTACTGTTTCACAGCTCCTGCTGTCATACCGCCTACCAGATGTTTCTGCAGACACAGGAACAGGATTACAACCGGTATGGTGATCAGTACCGAACCAGCCATCAATGTTCCCCAATCCGTCGCATACTGGCCTTTGAAACTGGCGATACCTACCGGAAGAGTCCAGTTATCATAGCTCTGCATAAATGAACTTGCAAATAGATACTCGTTCCAGCCGTTGATAAATGCAAATAATCCTGTAGATACCAGTCCCGGAACCGTCAACGGAAGTGTTACGGTAAAGAAACAACGGAATGTTCCCGCACCATCTACTCTCGCCGCCTCTTCCAGAGAGATTGGGATCGAATCAAAGAAGCCCTTCATCATCCAGGTACAGAACGGTACCGTAAATGTAACGTACGCTAACATCAATCCGATCTTGGTATTCAAAAGTCCAAGATTACTCATGATAATATACAGCGGAATCATCAACAGTGATCCCGGAAGCACCTGCGTAGTCAATACGATATAGCTGAGTGCCCCCCGGCCTTTGAACCGGTATCTGGATATTCCATATCCGCCAAGCACAGCTATAATCATGGAAAATATCGTTGTCAGGAATGCTACAAAAATACTGTTTGCAGCCCACTGCTTAAAATTAAATGTAGCAGTCTCTGTCGTAAACATACTGGTATATCCATCCATTGTCGGATGCTTCGGAACGAATGTAGGTGCTGCTGTATAGATCTCTGAATTCGTCTTAAACGAAGTAGAAATCATCCATATAAATGGAAACAGCGCAAATATACATACAATAATTACCAGTATAACCGTTACCGCTTTGCCGCCTTTTTTGGTTTTCATTAGTCGTCCTCCCCTCTGTTAACTGCTCTGAAGTAGAAGAAGGTAAAGACAAGCGATACCAGAAGCATCAGCATACCGGCTGCGGCTGCCTTACCGAAGTCAAATGACTTGAACGCCGTCTGCTGGATAAAGATCGTCATGATCTCTGTCGCTCTGGACGGACCGCCTTTTGCAAGTACATATGCGATCGCATAGTCTTTGATCGTCCAGATAACCAGCAACAGGAATACTACCGTTGATACGGATTTGATTCCCGGTATGATAATGTAACGTACCTTCTGAAGCCATGAAGCACCATCAATATCAGCAGCTTCAAACAAATCTTCCGAAATGCTCTGCATACCAGCCAGAAGCATAATTGCCACAAATGGAAATCCTTTCCAGATATTAACCACCATCGCCGCCGGTAATGCAACCTTTACGTCCTGCAGGTAAGCAATGTTCTGCGACAGAATACCTGCATTATTCAGCAAGAAGTTGATAATACCGTAATCTCGGTCATACATCAGCATCCATACCAGACAAGCTACAACCTCAGGTACTGCCCACGGAATAATTACCAGCGCACGGGCAATTCCTCTTCCTTTAAACTTGGTATTCAGCAGCAGGGCTGTAAGGAATCCTAATACATATCTTCCAAGCACGGTTACCAGGATATAGATCACTGTTACCTTAACAGAATTATAAAAATTCGAATCTGAAAGCAGGTTCTTATAGTTATCCAATCCCACAAAATAATTACCATCTGCAGATGGTCTTACTATGTAGTAATACTGGAAGCTCATGATCGCCGCTTTCACGATCGGTATCAGCAGAAAGACCAGTAATATCACCAGCAAAGGTGCCAGAAAAAGGTATGGTTCCATCTTCTTCTTTAATTGTCTCTTTTTTCCCATATCCATGTTTCTACCACTCCCTGAAGCTTGTCGCTTCAATTTCTTTCTATATGCAAGAATGCCAGGCTGGCTGGCATTCTCGCGTCATTGCGTATTTATTATTTGTTCATTACTTCTTCAATCTTAGACTGCGCATCATCCATCTCACTCTTAACATCTGCTCCCTGCTCTGAGAACATATGCTGGCATGCATCCAGCATGATCTGAGAGATCTCACCAAGCTGTGGGATGTTAGGGTCAGCGACCAGAGTTGCGTAATTATTCTGCATAAAGTCTACGATCTTGTACTCAAGCTCGTGATTCTTAATGTACTCATCACTTGTAGAGTAATCTGTGTTACTTGGGATCATACCGCAGTCAGCGATAATAGCCTGTGCTTCATCTGTAGTCATCCATTCAAGAAAATCATATGCTTCCTGTGGGTGCTTGCAGTCTTTGTTGATCATAGTAACCAGTGGATAATTGGTCGGGTTTGGTTTGTATGTCTCGCCATTGTATACGATATCCGGCTGAGCGATGATGCCTGTATCTTCCAGGACATCGTCACTTGTCATACCTACGAACCAAGGTCCGTCCATACAGAATGGAACTTCACCATTCCAGAACATCTCACGCACATCACTCTTATCTGTTACAAGCTTAGCAGCTTTGTCTTTCAGAATAAAATCCTGCCACCACTGAGCAGCCCATACGTTGGCATCACAGTTAACATTTACATTGTCTGCTGTGTAAGGCTCACTCTCTCCATTCGGGAAGTAAAGTCCACCGGATACCGGTCTTGCAACCAGGCGGTTCCATTCACTTACAGTAAATGCATGAGTTCCGGATACGATACCTGTTGCATATCCTCCATCCTTTGTGAACTTTAAGCATGCATCTCTGAAGTCATCCAGTGTCTTAATGTCATCCGGGTTGATACCTTTCTCTTCCAGCATAGACTTGCGATAGAAGATACCAGTAGTTCCCCATGCATAACTTGAGATAGCCAGTGTCTGTCCATCTACAGTACACATATCCTGTCCGGTCAGTTTAGATTTCAGATCATCACTCATGTAATCATCAAGATTAACGAATGTTCCTTCTGGTTTCAGAGCCTGGTAAGTAGAGATATTCTCCGGATATACCTGGATCATGTCACTTGCCGTTCCTGACTGGATCTCATTGGTAATATTATCCCAATATCCATCATAACCAGCTCCCAGAACCTCGATCTCAACATCTGGGTTCTTTTTGTTGTAGGCTTCCAGAAGGGCATCAATTGCTTTCTGATGTGGTTCCTCTACATATACGGATGTAGAGAATGTCAGCTTAATCTTTCCATCCTTTTCGCCCGAATCCTTTGAATCGTTCTTGCTTCCGCATCCTGCAAGTCCGGCCACCATAGCCGCACAAAGCAGAACAGAAAGTATACGGTTCCTTTTTTTCATACCTTATCCTCCTTTAGTACTGAATATAATACGCTATATTCATTTTCTCGCAATCTTGCACAAATTGCTTTGCATTATCAGCTATTTAATTTGCACAATCAGCTCCATACTTCAGATCGGCAAATTTTTAAACGTTTATTTTTTGTGCATTTTTGCTTTATTTCATAGCGGACAATGCTGCTTCATCCGCTACTACTACCACGTCATTATGAAGTTGCAGGACAGATGCCGGCACCTTCGGTGTAATCGGTCCACACAGTGCTTTTGCTAATGTCTCAGCTTTTTCCTCTCCGCTGACCATCAGAAGTACCTTCTTTGCACGCATGATTGTTCCGATACCCATTGTATACGCCTGTTTCGGCACATCATCTGCAGATGCGAAAAATCTCTTATTTGCCTCAATTGTGCTCTCCTGCAGATCTACACAGTTGGTCATCTTGGTAAATTCATCACCCGGCTCATTGAATCCGATATGTCCATTGTGTCCCATACCTAGAAGCTGGAGATCCACTCCACCCATACTCTTAATCTGATTCTCATAGCGGATGCATTCTTCCTGTGGATCCTCTGCAATACCATTTGGAAGGTGTGTATTCGCCGGATCAATATTTACATGATCAAAGAGATGTTTGTGCATAAAATAATAATAGCTCTGATCGTTATCTCTGGTCATTCCTCTGTACTCATCCAGATTCACGCTCTTCACTTCTGAGAAATCAAGATCTCCCTTTTTGTACCATTCCACAAGCTGCGCATACATGCCTTCCGGCGTAGAACCGGTAGCCAGCCCCAGCACGCAGTCTGGTTTTGTGATTACCTGTGCAGAAATAATATTTGCTGCCTTTCTGCTCATATCCTGATAATCTTTTGCTTTGTATATTTTCATAACGTCCTCCTTCTCGGCACTTATAACAGTGCACCTTTTTTAATAATTCGCTTTATATTCAGATCCTGATCCAACAGAACCAAATCCGCATACTTTCCTGCAGTAATACTGCCATACTCCTTATCAACACCAAGGCATCTGGCCGGATTAATCGTTGCACATTTCACTGCTGATTCCAATGAAATATCCATCTTCTTCACTGCGGTGCGCATACAGTCCATAAGATTCGTCACCGAACCCGCCAGTGCTCCGTCCGATACCAGCGTTGCCCGATTGCCCTTTACCTGTACATCAAGTCCGCCCAGGGTATAAACACCGTCCGGCATACCTGTCGCACGCATGCTGTCACTGATCAGTACAATACGGTCATCACCAAGCATCTTAAATGTGGCTCTTACAGTTGCCGGGTGGATATGAACGCCATCACAGATCAGTTCGGCCCACACATGTTCGCAGTCTGCAGCTGCTCCCACCACACCTGGTGCCCGATGTGTAAATGGCGGCATGGCATTATAAAGATGCACCGCATGATCTGCACCTGCCTGAAATGCCGCAAGTGCCGTATCATAGTCTGCATTCGTATGCGCTAGCGACACATGGACTTCATCCTTTACTTCTCTGATGAACGATACCGCATCTTCACTTTCTTCCGGTGCAATGCCAATAAACTTCACCAATCCTTTTGAAGCCTCCAAAAATCTGCGGCAGATATCTACATCACACGGAATGATATTCCTCTCATCCTGCGCGCCTTTCTTTGCCGGACTGATAAATGGTCCTTCCATGTTGATTCCCACAAGATCCGCTCCCGGTGCAGGATTCTTCTGATACTCAGCAGCATTTGCAAGAATCTGCTCCAGTTCAGTTGTCGGAAGTGTCATAGTTGCAGGCGCGATCGTTGTAACACCTACCGAAGCCTCATATTCACTGATTTTTTCCAGGGCTTCCCTGGATCCGTCACAGAAGTCTGCACCAATGCATCCGTGGAAATGCAGATCGATGAGACCGGGAAGGGCATATGCACCTTCACCATCGATCACTGGCTCCGAAGCATCTTCTGTGACAGATCCGGCAAACCGTTCTCCCTCTATGTATATTTCCGCGTCTTCAAAGTTACCATTTTCGGTATATTTCTTAACATTCTTAATGATCATAATACTTTGCTGTGATCTCCTTCATCTGATCCCATTTTTCTTCCATATCTTTTACCAGTTTGAACTGTGTTCTGCAACGATCCAGATTATGACCTTCCCGATGTACCTTAAAGTAATGATCTCCCTCCAGATAATCTGTCAGGAAACGCATACCGCACTCGTAAGTCATCGTCTTTGCTCCCATTGGCAGAAGCTCCATCTCACGGGCAGTGAGTTTACCGTCACACCCTTCTACGAATCCTTTTGTATAGGCTTCAAAGTATTCCATACTGCAGGATACTTTGTCCAGATCTTTCTCATCTTCTGCTGCTGTACTTGCACCAAATCGGATAGAATCGCCAAAATCATTCACAGAAAGTCCCGGCATTACCGTATCCAGATCAATCACACACAATCCCTTTCCTGTCACATTATCAATCATAACATTATTCAGCTTGGTATCGTTATGTGTTACACGAAGCGGAATCTCGCCATTAGCCAGACAATCACACAGATAATTGGCCACATCTACACGATCCAGCACAAACCGGATCTCTTCCTGCACATCCTTCGCACGTCCCACCACATCCGCTTCGACTGCTTTCTTGAAGACTTCCAGTCTGGCTTTGGTATCATGAAATCCCTTGATCACCTCGAACAATGTATCTGCCGGATAATCCGCCAGCATTCTCTGGAAATTACCAAATGCTACGCCACTCTGATAAAACTGCTCCGGTCTTTCTACCTGGTCAAAGCTGGTCGCGTCCGTGATAAAGATATAGGATCTCCAATAATCACCAAACGAATCTTTATAATATGGCTTGCCATCTACTGCCGGGATCACACTCAGTGTCTCACGCGTCGGATCACCTCCGGCCGCCGCTATCTTCTCACGCAGAAAATCAGTCACACCCAGAATATTCTCCATCAGCTGAACCGGTTCCTCAAATATTGAATTGTTCATCCGCTGAAGAATCGCCTTCATCCGTCCCATCTTATTCAATTCGAACGTCAGCAGAAAAGTATCGTTGATATGTCCATTTCCAAAAGGTTCGTCCTTGATCAGTCGTCCCTCATACTGAAAATGTGCGATTGCTTCGCTCTTCTGCACCTTCATCACCCGTGCCATAATTTTCCTCCTTTTATCCAAACCACCAGTTTGTTTGTATTGTACTTCACAATTGCACAAAAATCTTTAGCTGATTCTTCGCTATTTTTGCACAATCGTCCTATTCTTTTTGCATTTTTTTGAGTTATACGTTAAAATATTTGTATAAAAGTTACTATTCACAGCCGATATACAGATACTGATAAGAGCGTCGTGCTTGCACGTAAGCGATTGTCAGCATCTATATATCGAGCCTGTGAAGCAGGAACTCCACCCACATAAGCAGTCTTAACTCCGTCAGGAGTGAAACTGGAGCCTCGGAAAAGGCGACGAGTGCGCATGTGCGTGGAGGACTGTGAATAGTACCGTACAACACAGAGGTGACTTACATGGCATATATTGGTAACGAATTAAACACAGTCTTCACTGTAGGAAAACTCTACAGTATTCACTATTTTGAATACATGAGCACATTTGCATTTGAAGGAGAATCCCACGATTTCTGGGAGTTCGTATACGTAGACAAGGGTGAGGTAAATATCACTGCAGGTACGCGCAATATTGTATTAAAGAAAGGGGAAGTTATATTTCACGAACCGAACGAATTTCACAATGTTAAGGCAACCGGTGATATTGCCCCTAATCTGGTCGTTGTCGCATTTGAATGCACCAGTGAAGCCATGCAGTTTTTCCGGCGCAGGATTCTAAAGTTAGATGATATGGAACGCACACTGCTTGCCAACATCATTGTAGAAGCAAGACATTGTTTCGACTGTCGGCTGGACAATCCTTATCTTCAAAATATGCCAAAGAAAGAACAGGAAGACTTCACCGGTTCTGAGCAGCTCATTCGTCTTTATCTGGAACAGTTTCTGATCTTTTTGACCAGACACCAGCTGAGTATGACTCCGTCTGACACAGTCTCTGATTCCCGTGCCATCAAAGCCACCAAGATCCGCAATGATATGGAGATTTTCCGCCGGGTCATTGAATATATGGAAGCAAATCTTTCCGAAAAACTGACGATCCAGAAGATCTGTCGGGATAATCTGGTCAGCAGATCCCAGCTTCAGAAGCTTATTATGCAGCAAACCGGAATGGGCATTATCGAACATTTTTCCCATTTAAAAATTCGCGCAGCCAAGGAAATGATTCGCACGCAGAAGATGAATTTCACCCAGATTTCGGATACACTCGGGTATTCATCTATCCATTATTTCTCCAGACAGTTCAAAAAAATAACCGGCATGACTCCGTCAGACTATACCTCTTCTATCAAGCAATGTCTGACCCGGAGACAGCCGGCAAATAACATTTCTATATTACTTAGATGCCAGGGTCAAAAGGTCTAAATCCACATGAGCTCGCTCATAAGTGGATGAAAGTCCTTGGGACCCGCCCCAACATCTTACTTATTATACATGAGCATGCTCCCGCGACGTCACAGATACGCGCTTCGGCATGCTTTTTCCTGAAACCGGAAGCTCCATATTCATCACCGCAATTGATCCCAGAACTAATACGATTCCTGCGAGATTACCAATGCCTACCTTTTCATGGAACACCATCACACCTACGATTACCGCCACAACATTCTCTACGGATGCAACTACCGGAACTTTACTACTTTCTTTGATCTTGCTCACACCATTAAAATATATGATATAGCAGATTCCTGTCGGAATCAGTGCATACACGAATCCATATGCAAGAATCTTGAAATTCATCGGATCTGCTACTGTCGTCCATGGATGTCCGAACAAGCCAAGGAAAATTGTTCCAAACAGGAAATTGTAAGTTGCCACAACAAACGGAGAAGATTCTCCGGATGCCAATCTTCCAAAAATGCCTACCAGTGAATAGCATGCCGCAGATGCCAGACCAAACAGCAATCCTGAAGCTGCAAACGACATTCCCTTCAGGCTTCCGCCAGTCACTGTCAGTACGCATCCTGCCAGATTCAGGATCATCGCCAGGTATTTATTCGGTCCGAATTTCTCGCGGAACAAAAAATACGATATTACACTTGCAAATGCAGGTGCCATATAAGTCATGACGCATGCAAAAGATACGCCCAGACTGTTGATTGCGGAACTATATACATAATTGTACAGTGCCTGACAGACCAAGCCTAACAGTGCGCAGGAGATCAATGTATTTTTACTGATCTTAAAGGCTTTCGGTCCCTCTTTCACTAATGTGATCACCGTCAATATCAGCAGGCTCAATGCAATCCGCACAAATCCGGTATACGCCGATGTAGACCCTGCTCCCTGCATCAGTTTTACGAAAAGTCCATTGGTTCCCCACAGACATCCTGCCACAAATATACATCCATAACTCTTCCAGGCACTGTTCATTTTCTAATTCCCTCACTTCATAGAATCGCGTACATTTTCACGCTCTATAAGAGAATCTAGCACCAGAAGACTTCCACTGTCAATAACCTTTTTTCACCAGAATGCTTATGTGATTATTAGCATCCCTTATCTTATAAATTTCTCACACCTTGATTATTTCTTATTCTCAGATAATTGCCAAGATTTGTCACGCACATCAGTGTTGTCACGAGAAATGCACCCGGTATCAGTATGATCCACCAGGCTCCATTTAGCAGTGCCTGATCTGCCAGTGACAGCATACTTCCCCAGGATACCACCTCCAGCGGCAGGCCAAGACCCATGAAACTCAAGGTCGATTCTGCCACGATCGCCCCACGGACATTCATAACTACCATAAACATGATTGATGAGATAAAATTCGGTGTCAAATGGCGGATTAATATATAGAAGAAACTCCCTCCCATACTGCGTGCCGCCAACACATATTCACTGTTCTTTAGCTGAATCACTTCTGTCCGCACAATCTTCGCAATGCCGGTCCAGCTCGTAATTCCAATTACAAATGCAAGCGACCAAATCGTTGCTTTTCCAATTACTGCCTGCAGTAAAATAATGATCAGAAGTTCCGGCACACTTAAAAATATCTCCGTCAGTCTCATCAATATCTCATCCAGCCATCTCGGTGCATAACCACTGACTGCGCCGAACACAATTGCGATCGCCGTTGAAATCGCCGTCGCAAGGAATCCTATCGACAGAGAAATCCGTCCGCCATACCAGATCATGGAAAAAATATCGCGCCCCATGGTATCCGTTCCAAACAAAAATTCACCATTCGGCGCGTGACTGTAATTAGCGAGATCCATATATGTAGGATCTTTGGTCATGATGAACCGACACCCGATACAGCCAAGGATGATCAGCCCCAACAACACAGAAGAGATTATCGGCTTTTTCTGCTTCATCGCATGATCACCTCCGCATCCTCTGTCAGATCCGGGCCTTTCATCCGCGGATCAATTCGTTCATTAATCGTCTGCGCGATCATATTGCACAGGATCACAAGTGCCCCTGATAACAAGCAGATTACCATCAACAGGTTATAGTCCTGATATCTCGCGCTCTCATAAGACAATGTACCGATTCCCGGATAGGAAAATACTGTTTCTATAATATAAGTACCACCCAGAATATGCGGTACTGATATTGCCATAATACTCAGATATGTAGGGATAATATTGCGCACACAATGACGATACATAACACTTTTCCCGGTAACGCCCTTAGATTTGGCAAGAAGCACATAATCTGTGCGCACCTCTTCCAGCAGTTTGTTGCGGATCAAGTACGCGTAATACCAGAGATGTCCCAGCACCACGACCGTCATCGGCAGAATCAGATGCAGGATACGGTCACCCAGATCATTCTCTTTTCCTATTGTATAGGCTCCGCTGCTTGGAAGTACTTTGAGTTCCACTGCAAAGATCAGAATCAGCACCAGCGACAGCCAGAATTCCGGAATACAACTGGTCACCGTTCCAATCTTGCAGATCGCACGGTCAATCAGGCGTTCCTCATTCCACGCGCACCAGATTCCAAGAAGCAGTGCCAACACAAAGATCAGCACGAATCCCACTCCGCCAAGCAGCAGTGTATTCCCGACTCTGCCTTCGATCACTTCCAGCACATCCATTTTATACTTATAAGAAATGCCAAAATCTCCACGTACTGCCCGCCCCAGCCATTTACCATACTGTACAGTGATGGATTCATGAAGACCAAGCTTCTCTTCTGCCCATGCCCGCTCTCCGGCGGTCATTTTCTCTGCCCGCTCGCCGTAATAAGATACCAGTGGATCGCCCGGTGCAAGCCTTGCTATATAGAATACAATTACCGACAAAAGAAAGATACTGACCACAAATATAAGCAGCTTTTTACCATAATAAATCCATGGATTTTTCGCATTCTTATGCTCTCCTCTCTTCTTTTCTTCCCGGCTCCGGTAATGGGATAGATTCCATCAACCGCTTTGTATAAGAATGCTTCGGCTGTGCGAACACATCTTCTGTGAGTCCGACTTCTACTAATTTGCCATGATACATAACACCTACACGGTCACACAAATATTCCACCATAGACAGATCATGCGCAATAAACAGAAACGTAAATCCATGCTCTTCCTGCAGATGCCGGAACAGATTCACGATCTGTGCCTGGATCGACACATCCAGAGATGCGATCGGCTCATCCGCGATCAACAGCTCCGGCTCCATGATAACCGCACGGGCAATTGCCACCCGCTGCCGTTGTCCGCCGGAAAGTTCCCCCGGATACTTGTCCAGAAAACTTTCATCCAGTCCTACATATTTCATCTGAAATGCTGCTTCTTCTCTGTAAGTTCCGCGCTTTGGGCGGATACGATTGATCACGAGAGGTTCTGTAATAATATCTTTCACTTTCATCCGCGGATTCAGACTGGATGTCGAATCCTGAAAAATAATCTGTATATTCTGCTGAATCTGCCTGTGCATCTTCCGGTATGCCTTTCTGTCATGCAGCGGTATTCCATTATAATACACTTCTCCAGAGCCATTATGATATAAATTCATGATACATCTGGCTACTGTAGATTTACCAGAACCAGACTCTCCCACCAGTCCAAATATTTCTCCTTTTCTAAGCTGAAATGACACATCATCCACTGCTTTTACCGCAAGCTTTCTACTCAATGGAAATGCATGATTCAGATGTCGTACATCCAACAGGACTTCCGCATCCTTCCATTCCTGATGTATTACTCTCTTCTTCCCATTTTCCCGTCCAAACATAATCTTCGGTGCATCTTCCGCCAACAGCCATGTAGCCGCATAATGGGTATCACTCACCCGAAACATCGGCGGTTCTTCCTCATAATCTCTGGCAACTGCGTAAGGATTCCGGCACGCAAACGCATCTCCTTTCGGTGGATGTGCCAGGTTCGGCGGCATTCCCGGTATGGTAAAGAGTTCTGCTTTTCCTTTTGACAGAGCCGGGAGCGACTGCAGTAGTGCCCATGTATACGGATGTTTCGGCTGATAAAAGATCTCTTCAGTTGTACCGATCTCCACAATCTTCCCCGCATACATAACCGCCACCCGGTCTGCCACTCCAGCGACCACGCTCAGGTCATGAGATACCAGAATTGTGGCTGTCCTGAACTTCTTCTGTATATTGCGGAACAGTTCCAGAATCTGGGACTGGATTGTCACATCCAGTGCCGTCGTCGGTTCATCTGCAAAAAGGATACGTGGATTCGATGCCAATGCGATTGCCAGGACACATCTCTGGCGCATACCGCCTGACATCTGCCCGGGATACTGCTGCATCCTTTCTTTTGCACGATCAATACCTACAAGCCCCAGAAGTTCCAAAACTCTTCCATCCAGTTCCGCCTTTCGGATCTTTGGTTCATGCACACGCACTGCTTCTGCGATTTGTGCACCAATCTTCATCGTCGGATTAAGTGAAGTCATCGGATCCTGAAACACCATCGAGAATACATTTCCCCGAAGCTTCTCCATCTCCCGCTCCCGGTAATCGGTAATATCCGCGCCATCTACAAGGATACGTCCGCCTGCAATATGAGCCGTCTGTGGGAGCAGCTTCATTACGCTCTTACAAAGCACGCTCTTACCACATCCTGACTCGCCCACGATTGCCAGTACTTCGCCTTCCTGCACTTCCAGACTGACGCCGCGCACCGCCTGCACGATCTCTTTTCCTGTATGAAATTGTACAGATAAGTCCTGTAATTCCAGTACTGCTGCCATCTAACATTCCTCTTTATCCCTGCTTATTCTATCGTCCAGTCTGCTACATTCCAGAAGATACCCACACCGTGATGTCCCATAACAGTGTCCGGCTCAATTCCTTTGATCGATGACTTTGCCACATAATTAGCATCGATATAGCAGATAAATGTATACGGCGGATCCTGCGTAAGCTCTTGCAGGAATCCTGCATAAGCCGCCTTTCGCACCTCCGGATCTGCTGACTGACGCGCTTCTGTCAGATACTGATCTACTTTTTCATTTGAATAACTGGAATAATTCGCACCTTTTCCGGTTCCAAATACTTTATAGGTATGGTCATCTGCATCAAACGGACTTCCCCATCCGATCAGATATGCCATCTGTCCTTCCCAGTCTACCTGTGCCGGAACTTCCACTGTCACATCAATACCGATTGCTTTCAACTGCTGTGCTGCGGCCTGCGCAATATCCACACGAACCTGATCGCCGGCACCCACACAGATTACAAATCCAAGCTTCTCGCCATTTCTGTAGTAATAACCATCATCCTTCTTCTCACATCCAACAGACTGTAGAATCTCTTCTGCCTTCTCCGGATCGTAATCAAAATGCTCCATATTTTCATCATTGTACACATTACGCTGGATCGGGCTATACGCTGTCATTCCTTCTCCCAGCAGTACCGCATCCACGATTGCCTGCCGGTCAATTCCATAATTTATCGCCGGAATAATGTCTTTATTCTCCTGCCAGTACTCATTTGCAAAATTATAAAGAATTCCCCGGTAATCGGAAGTCTTCATATCATAACAGGTGTACCCTTCCTTATCTGCAAATTCCTTTGCATCCTTTGGAGTCAAAAGTGCCAGATCCAGATCACCCGACTTCATCTGCATTGCTTTGGCATTATCATCTGTCACGATCTTGAATATGATCTTGTCAATGTTCGGTGCACCTTTAAAATAGTCCTCATTTTTTACCAGCGTAATCGCCTGTCCTTCGTCCCAGCTGTCCAACTTATAAGGTCCTGTTCCAATCGGATGCCGGAAAAACTCTGACTCCTGCATATCCTCTCCTTCCAGGAGATGCTTTGGCAGAATCGCCATTGTCATATAATCCAAAAATGCCACATTCGGTGCATCCAGCTTGAATGTAATTGTATGATCATCCACCACATTAATCTCCTGCACATCTTCATAATTCGGTGCATTTTCCGAACCATTATCCGGATCCATAATAGACTCGATGGTAAATTTCACATCATCAGCTGTAAAATCTTCCCCGTCATGCCACTTTACACCCTCTTCCAGATGAAATGTATATGTGTATGTTGATTCATCAAACTCCCAACTCTTGGCAAGTCCCGGTACAACCTCATTATTGCCATCATGCGCAGTCAATCCATTAAACAACAGGATATTGATCTCTCCATGTTCGTCCATCGCCGGATTGATCCTCGTATAATCATTGCTTCCATAAACTAATGCGTTACTTTCCTTTGCCGCATTCTCACCTTTTCCTTTTTCCGATGATGCCCCACAGCCTGCTAATCCCACCGCCATGCTGAGCACTAACGCTCCTGCTAACAATCTCTTCATCCTTTTACTCTCCTGTCCGTTATTGATCTGATAATATCCCAGATTTATGATATTAATTTATCAAATTTCAAAGACCTGAGACAAGCCCCCCTTAGGGTTAAGGAGGCAGGTTTACCTTATAATACAAAAGCGCGGAACACAATTGTCCCGCACCTGTCATCTGTCATCTGTCATCTGTCATCTGTCAACTTCATCTCATCACAATATAAAAGACCTGTAAAGCTATGCTTTACAGGTCTTAAGCTCCCCGAGTTGGGCTCGAACCAACAACCCCACGGTTAACAGCCGTGTGCTCTACCATTGAGCTATCGAGGAATACGTGATTCATATCACTCGTTTAATATAACCCCTTGCGTAAAAAAATGCAAGGGGTTTTTGCAAATTTTTTTAATTTTTTCTACAATTGTTGTTTTTATATTCGAACTGTGTTTTATAACGGACGGTCAATGATTCAGTCAGCTATCAATTCCAAGAATTTTTCATGAATCCGATTATCCGCATCCAGTTCTGGGTGAAATGACAAGCCGATCTGCGCACCGTACTGCACTGCCACGATTCTGTCATCTACATGGGCGAGCACCTGAACCTGCTCGTCTGCTGTCTCAATATAAGGTGCTCTGATAAATGTCATCGGCACTTCTCCGATGCCTTTAACTTCTGCATCTGTATGAAAGCTTCCCAGTTGTCTCCCATAAGCATTTCGCCGCACAGTGACAGGCAGTGTACCAAAGTACACGTGCTCGTCATTGCTTAAATGTTCTGCCAAAAGAATCAGTCCCGCGCAGGTTGCCAGTACCGGCATTCCACTTTCAATCTTTTCTTTTAAGAAATCGTACATCTCAAGTTCTCGCAAAAGCTTTCCCTGTACGGTACTCTCACCTCCCGGAAGTACCAGACCGTCAAATGGTTGTTCCAGATCTTCTTTTTTCCGAAGCTCAATACATTCTGCGCCAAGTGATTCCAGTTTTTTCCGATGTTCGATAAACGCGCCCTGTACTGCAAGTATCGCTACTCTCACTTTATTTGCCCCTCTCTGCCATCAGCAGTTTAATCTCCTGTTCATTGATTCCGACCATTGCTTCTCCAAGATCTTCTGAAAGTTCTGCCAGCATCTTCTGATCCTTGTAATTCGTAACGGCTTTTACGATCGCTGCTGCACGCTTCTTCGGATCACCGGACTTAAAGATACCAGAACCTACAAATACACCTTCTGCGCCAAGCTGCATCATAAGTGCCGCATCAGCCGGAGTTGCCACACCGCCTGCTGCAAAGTTTACAACCGGAAGTTTTCCATTACTATGTACATATTCCACCAACTCATATGGCACCTGAAGTGTCTTAGCTGCCTCAAACAGTTCATCGTCTCTCATCGCCACAAGCTGTGCGATCTGCTGATTCATCTTTCTCATATGTGTCACTGCCTGAACCACATCTCCGGTTCCAGGTTCTCCTTTAGTACGGATCATGGATGCACCTTCATTGATTCTTCTGAGTGCTTCACCGAGATCCTTTGCTCCACATACAAATGGAACCTTGAACTGATGCTTGTCAATATGATATACATTATCCGCCGGTGACAACACTTCACTTTCATCTATGTAGTCAATCTCGATGGCCTCTAAAATCTGCGCTTCTACGAAATGTCCGATTCTGCATTTGGCCATAACCGGGATGGAAACGGCTTCCTGGATCCCTTTGATCATTTTCGGATCACTCATACGAGATACACCGCCTGCGGCACGGATATCTGCCGGAATCCTCTCCAGCGCCATGACCGCACATGCACCTGCTTCTTCTGCAATCCTTGCCTGCTCCGGTGTCGTAACATCCATGATAACTCCACCTTTTAACATCTGCGCCAGCTGTTTATTTAATTCATATCTTTCTGTACTCATTTTCAGAGCCCTCCTGCTTTTTATCATTTATTATCGTTATTTACCTATGATGCCAGGGTCAAAAGGTCTAAATCCACATGAGCTCGCTCATAAGTGGATGAAAGACCTTGGGACCCGCCCCCAACATCTTACCTATAGGATTAGTATGAATGTTACTCCAAACATGGACTGTTTTGAATATCCAGTTTTTATATTTTTAACCAGACCAGTTTTTCATTGCAAGGTCATCTCGCATAGCTGGTTATTGCACAAAAAAAAGAATGCTTCGAAAATTCAAAGCATTCCTTAAACTTTTCCAGACTATCTGAACATTAGAGATCATTAGTTTTGTCTCCATTATACTCAATAGCATATTTTACAGTTTCATGGATGTCGCCAGCTTCAGCACCGGATTATACTCATAAATCGTTTTAAGAAATTCATTTTCCTGAATCATAGCAATCATACTTTTTCCGATTCCGGTTGTGTACAACATTGTGATCACAAGAAATACCAGCCACACGATTATCAGTACCATCAGCATACCAAGCACACCTCCTGCCAGGCGATTCACCAGACCAACTACCGGAAGCTCCGACACCACATTCAGCGAGAAAATAATCGCCCGAAGTATGATCGAAACAACTATAAATGTCAGCAAAAATGCCGCTACGTTGATGATCAGTTTTGCCATATAAGCAGACACATAACTCACGAATCCGGTCACACCAAGCTTATCGTAGATCTCACTGTTGTTGTTCGTCAGAAGCAGATTCTTAAATACTGATGGTATGTCCGCATTCTCGATTGCCGAGATCTGCATATCTCGTGGAATTTCGATGTTTTCCGGTGACTCAGTCCCATTATCTGCACTCTGCTGATTAATGCCATCCAGAATATTCCGCGAAATTCCCATTTCTGCCAGATCATTCTTGCTGATACTACCGTTCGCAATATCTTCTACGGTAATGCCAAGTTCATTTAGTCTGTCTTCGTCCACGCCCGCTGCTTTCAGCGCACTCCGAATCTGGTCTTCTTTGTTCGTTCCGCCTTCTTCGCTGTCTCCCATGACCATCCCGGCAATTGTAGACTCTATCTTTGTCTCCAGAACATCCTGTGCAGGTGTCATCTTTGTAATTCCTTTACTCACATACGGTGTCAAAAAGAAGACCAGCACAAATGTCACGATTGTTGCCAGAAGTGATACTGTGATTTTAATCGCCCCTCTTGCAATACCTATGATCAGACCAAGCAAAAAAGCTCCTGCCACAACGGCCACTAACCAGTTATCCATATATTTCTCCTTACTTTACAAACCGGACAACTTCCATCCCATTTGCACTCATCACTATATATTTGTTCACTCCGAATGTAGGGAATATCTCCAGAATAACATCATCCACTTCACCCTGATATTTATGAATGCCGTTACGAGTATAAACACTACATTTTTTACCATCGTACATCAACACCTGACTGCCACTGATCTTCACATTGGCATAGTCACCGGTAAAGTCTTCCGACAGGATCTTCTTGCCCGATTTATTATACAGGCACAGTTCGTATCCGCCTTTTCCTTCATTTTTTAAAACCAGACCGATATATTTGTCACTGTGAAATGCACTCTTGATCTTTTTATTTATTGTAATATTCTTGGAAAGCTTCGGCTTCTCTGCACCTTTGTAAATGAGCAGACTGTTATCTGTCACTACTGCTGATGTATCCGCATCCATATAATATGCTGATGCAGCCACAACTCCAGGATACTCGTCTGATGTCACTTCATAATCCTGACTCTTCTCCTTGGTTCCATCAAAGCTATAATATACTACTTTGGTCAGAATCTGACCTTTCTGTACACTGAGATAGGATACCAGAAGCATCTTGCCGTCCTCCGACAGACTGACATCCATTGGATATCCCGTACCAGAGAGAGATGTGGTAAGCTCTACAAGCACATTCCCTTCTGCATCATAGCAGACCAGCTTCGGTGAGGCATTGGTCGTAAGTACTGCACAGACAATTCCCTGTGAAGACACGGATACCCTTTCTACCGGAAGTGCCGTCTGCATCTCGCCTTTCAGACCTTTTTTATCCATAACCATGATCGTATTGCCACCTTTGTCGGCTACAACCGCTGCTTCATCTTGCCACATATTTACAATGGGATTCTTAATCTGATAAGGTTGATTCCACTCTTCATCACCCTTACGGTTCACCAGCGCGATACCATCCTTACTGTATTTCAACACTCCATTACCAAATTCCAGATAGCTTACATTCCCTTCTGCATTGATCTCATAAGTCGTACTGACTCTGGATGTCGTATAGGTTCTCAGATTAACCACCAATACCATTGCTACAACTACGACGACGATCAGAACCGCCGCGATAATCCTCTTTGTCTTTTGACTCTTCCTATGCTTACGCACCTGTTCGTCAATCTCCTCCTGCACGCCATCCTCTTCCCGGAGCTCCTTCAACACTTCATCAATCAGTGCATCGGTCTCATCCTCATGATTCTCTACTATATGTATATCTGATTTCTTCTTTCGTCTCATTTTTATCCCCTTTACTCTATAGTAACGGTTTTATTCAACATTCCATTTACTGCCTACTTAGACTTCCTTATCATACCACACTTTTATGGCAATAACAATTTCTGTCCGATGAATATCAGATTCCCATCTTTTAATCCATTCATCCTGCAGATTGCATCCGTTTCTGAAGTTGTCCCATAGAGCTTTTTGCTGATCAGATCCAGTGTATCTCCCTTCTGTACCACATAATAATCCTCAGATGAGCCCTGCAGTTCCTCCTGAATCGTAGACGGATCCGGTGTGGTTCCTCCATTCGTCTCCTGCGATGCTTCATCAGTTCCGCCCGCATTCTCTCCCTGGTCACCCTGCCCGGTCTGTTCTGCGATCTGCTGATCACTCTGCTCATCTGAATTCTGCGCATCCTGGCTCTGCGTTTCCTGTGTATCCTGATTATTCTGCGCATTTTTTCCGGATGATCCGTTTGCTCCCATATTCGAAGACAACGTTTCGATCGAATTCTGCACGGAATTCATTTTATCATAATTATTCATAGTTGAGATACCGATTGCAAGCACTATTACAACTAACAGGACACTTGTCAGATATACGTATCTGGATTCCCGCCTCTGCTCTCTGACTTCCATCCGCCCTTTTATGGTGCTGCGAAAATCCTTTGCAGCTCGATCCTCAACCACTTCGCTGGGTGTCACGCCAATCTGCCTGCGTTCCCGGATCATGTAACTCTGCATGTCCGGATTCTTTTCATAAAATATATAATGCCCGCCAATCTCCATCAGTTCTTTAAATTTATAGGCAAAATACAGTTCTTCTTCCTGTCCTTTCAAGATCAATAAACTGTTCTTTTCCGGCATTAATTTTTCGTGCGCTTTTGCCATTTCCCGACTTAATGCAAGCGGTCTGTCCGGTACAGTCTGAAACCATCCTATAATGTCCATTTCATGGAAATATTCCCGGCTCTCCACCTTTGCCGTTTCCAATTCTTCTTTCGTGATCACTGGATCTATTTCCTCCAAAATACTATCCTTCACCTGCAAGGCACCGGTCACAAAGATACATTCTTCTCCCTCAATCTGCACCTTTTCTCCCAGCAAAAATGCCGTTATCGTCACTTCTCTTCCCTGTTCTTCCAATTGATTCAGAAATGTCTCCACATAATCTTCCACGTAAATGCGCGGACTGTCACTGACATTTCCGATCTGTTTTACATTTTTTGGAAATTGTCTCTCCATTTATACTCACCTCACCCAATATTTGCGCCTATCATAGCACGTGATCTGCGCGTATTTTAGCAATCGGTGAAATCTGTTTTCACAAAGTTTCTTCTTTTTCTCCTGCGGTATGCGAAAAAGCGCCCCGGCAATTGCCGCAGGCGCTTCTCTTCTGTCGTTATTCTATTGATGATGTCGAAATATCTCTGATATCTACAACTGTTCAGAGCACCTGAAAATCTGCTCAGCTCTGAACAGTTACAAACTGACTGTTATACAGATTCGCATAGAAACCGCCTGCTGCCAGCAGTTCTTTGTGGTTCCCCTGCTCGATAATACTTCCGTCTTTCATAACCAGAATCACATCTGCCTCTCGGATCGTTGAGAGTCTGTGTGCTACAATAAAGCTGGTACGTCCCTTCATCATTTTTGCAAATGCAGACTGAATCTTCATTTCCGTACGTGTATCAATGGAAGATGTTGCTTCATCCAGAATCAGCATCATTGGCAGACACAGCATGGCTCTCGCAATACACAACAGCTGTCTCTGTCCGGCTGACAGATTACCGCCGCCACCTGTGATCATGGTGTCATATCCCTTCGGAAGTCTGCGGATAAAGGAATCTGCATGAGCTGCCTTCGCTGCCTCTATAACCTCTTCCTCCGTGGCATCTGGTTTGCCATAAGCGATATTCTCCCGAACTGTTCCGGTGCAGAGCCAGGTATCCTGAAGCACCATCCCATATCTTCCCCTCAGATCATGTCTTGTCATATCCCGGATATCTGCGCCATCTACACGGATCTCACCGGAATCCACATCATAGAATCTCATCAGCAGATTGATGATCGTTGTCTTACCACACCCGGTCGGCCCGACAATCGCCACACGCTCACCAGAATTCACCTTCAGATTCAGATCTTTGATCAGTGGTCTGTCCGGCACATACCGGAATGCTACGTGGTCAAGTTCCACCTCACCTTTACACTCCAGGCTGATTGCCAGATCTTTTTCCGACACTTGATCTGCCTCTTCCAGAATATCAAAAATACGTTCCGCACAGGAAATCGCATTCTGCAACTCTGTTACCACACTGCTGATCTCATTAAATGGCTTCGCATACTGACTGGCATAATTCAGGAACACGCTCAACTGCCCGATGGTAATACCGCCGGATACTGTAAAAAATGCTCCAATCAATGTAATCACCGCATACACGATATTATTCACCAGACGGGTACTGGGATTGGTCAGGCTGGAAAAGAATGTTGCCTTCATCGCCACCTGTTGTAATTTATCATTTACCTCATCGAATTCTGTAAGTTTCTCCTCTTCCAGACCAAATGCTTTGACTACACGCTGTCCTTCTACCAGCTCATTGATCATGGCAGTCTGCTCACCACGGATTGCCGCCTGTGCCTCAAAAAACTTATGAGTTGCGGAAGCAATAAATCTTGCAACCAGGATAGACAGCGGCGTCAATATCAATACCGTCAGTGCAATCAGTGTATTCAGATACAGCATAATTCCAAGAATCGCTACAATCGTGATCACTCCGGAAAATAACTGGGTAAATCCCATCAGCAGACCGTCCGCAAAGGTATCCACATCCGCTACCATACGGCTGACCAGATCTCCGGTCGGATGATTATCCAGATAAGCAAGTGGCAGACGATGCATTTTCCTGCTGACCTTATCACGCATATCTCGGCACACCCGGTACGTAACCCGGTTATTAAATGCCGCCATAATATACTGCGCTGCTGCCGCGATCACAGCTACCACTCCAAGGATGAGCAGATAATGATCACGGTCGCCATGCGCCGCTGCTCCTTCTGCAAAGGTATCGATCACATTCCCCGTAAACACCGGGATCAGCAGACTCGCCGTTACGCTGAGCAGTGCACACAGCAGGCTGCACAGCACATATAACTTATAAGGGCGGATCAGAAATAATATCTTTTTCCATGTACGTTTTTCTTTCATGATCTCACCTCCGTTTTCTTTTCAAACTGACTTTCATAAATTTCCCGGTATACCTGACAAGATGCAAGCAGTTCTTCGTGAGTGCCAATACCTGCCATCTGTCCGTCATCCAGTACCAGAATCTGATCTGCATGAGCGATCGTTCCTGCACGCTGACTGACGATAAACACGGTTGTTTCTTCCGGCAATGTTTTTAATGCTTTCCGAAGTGCCGCATCGGTCGCGTAATCCAGCGCCGATGAGCTGTCATCTAATATCAGGATATCCGCCTGGGCGATCAACGCTCTTGCAATGGTAAGACGCTGTTTCTGTCCGCCGGAGAAATTAGCGCCGCCCTGTTCTACCGGCTCATCCAGTCCGCCAGCCTTTCCGCGGACCACTTCAGCTGCCTGAGCAATCTCCAATGCTCTCCACATCTCATCCTCTGTAGCATCCGCTTTTCCCATTAGAAGATTACTTCGGATTGTCCCGGTAAACAGCTGTGCCTTCTGAGGCACGATTGCCACCTTCTCCCGCAACGCCTCCTGACTCCAGTTCTGGATCGGCTCACCGTTCAAATAGACATTCCCCTTCGCCGCATCATAAAATCGCAGGATCAACTGCACCAGCGAAGATTTACCACTTCCCGTACCTCCGATGATTCCGATCGTCTGTCCTTTCTTTGCCGTAAATGTAATATCCGTCAGGGAGTCTGCTCCCGCACCTGCATAGCGCATATCTACATGTTCAAACCGAACTGCCTCTGCTGTCTCAGTTCCTTTTGCATTTCCCTCAAAGGTCATTGAACTTTCCATATCCAATACCTGACCGACACGTCCCATACTTGCAAGTGACTTGCTGATGATAACGATCAGATTAGCAAGCTTCACAAGTTCCACCAGAATCTGATTAATATAGTTGATCAGTGCAATAATGTCTCCGGAAAAGAGCACACCCCCCTCTACCATATCGGAACCAAACCAAAGAACAGCAATGATAACTGCATTAATTGTCACATAAGTCAGTGGATTCATGATTGCCGACATATCTCCCACATGAATCTGCGCGTGCAGCAGCTTACTGTTGCGTTCTGCAAAGTTCGTAATCTGCGTCTCTTCTCTTCCAAATGCACGAATCACACGTACACCTGTCAGATCTTCCCTTGTCGCCTCGGTGATCTTATCCAGCTTTTGCTGCGTACGTCTATATAACGGAGCCGTCAGCTTCATTACACCAAACACGATAATAAACAGTACCACAATCGCTGCAACAAACAGCAATGCCATCTTCGCATTGATCGTAAATGCCATGATCATCGCGCCAAATACAATGAACGGGCTTCTCATGAAAAGACGTAATGTCATATTCAGTCCATTCTGCACCTGATTCACATCGCTGGTCATACGTGTGATCAGCGTTGCCGCTCCTGTCTGATCAAATTCCGTTAGGCTGAGACTCTGGATCTTGTCCAGCAGTTCATGCCGAAGTCCTGCGGATGTTCCCGTTGCCGCTCTCGCCGCAAAATACTGTGCGGTAAAGCTACAGGTAAGTCCAAGCAGTGCCATCACAAGCAGTAATCCGAAATGTGTCAGTATATAATGTGTATCCCTGCCCGCAATTCCCACATCGATCAGATCTGCCACGATCAGTGGCACGATCAAGTCAAAGCATGCTTCCAGCATCTTAAACAGCGGCGCAAGTATACTTTCTTTTTTGTATTTTTTCAAATACGGTATCAGATATTTCACGTTCTCATTCTCCTGTTGTCCCGTAACTGTTCCATACAGTTACCTGCATTTTACATTCTATAACTTTATAACATTTCCAGTATATTACAGATCGCCTTGAACTTCAAATATTACTACTTTATATTGCCCTGAAAATTGTATTCCAAACCACGTTTAACAACTGAAAAAATGGGAGAAACTACCTATGATATTATTGACACAATTCAAGGAGGAACCATTTATGGATTACAACATGTTCTGTTATCAATGTCAGGAAACTGCCGGAGGCTCCGGCTGTACACGCGTCGGTGTCTGCGGCAAACGGCCTTCCGTATCGAATCTGCAGGATCTCTTAGTGTATGTCACAAAAGGACTATCCGCAGTTACAACCAGACTCCGTGAGGAAGGAATGCCAGTCTCCGGTAATGTCAACCATCTTGTTACATTCAATCTGTTTGTGACAATCACCAATGCCAATTTCGACGAAGACTTCATTACTGATCGCATCATTAAAACTCTCGAACAGACGCAGCTTCTTCTACGTCAGTTAAAGGATACTTCTGATCTTCCGGACGCTTCGACCTGGTATGGGGCTGTCGATACCTTTACCGAAAAAGCTGCAGAATCTGGCATCTTATCCAGTGATGATGACGATATCAACTCGCTTCGGGCTCTGATTACGTACGGACTCAAAGGATTATCCGCTTACACAAAGCACGCCAACGCCCTGCTTCAGGACAGTGAAAAACTGGATGCATTTATCCAACGGGCATTAGCCGATACCTTAGATGATGAACTGACTGTTCCTGAACTTGTAGATCTGACTCTGGAAGTCGGCAGACACGGTGTCGAGGGAATGGCACTCCTGGACAAAGCTAACACCGACGCTTACGGGAATCCTGAAATTACCAACGTCCGAATTGATGTTGGAACACGCCCGGGCATTCTGGTATCTGGTCACGACCTGCGGGATCTGGAAATGCTCTTAGAGCAATCAAAAGACAGTGGCATCGACATTTATACCCACTCCGAAATGCTTCCTGCCAACTACTATCCCGCCTTCAAGAAATACAATCATTTCTATGGCAATTACGGCGGTTCCTGGTGGAAACAGAAAGAAGAATTTGAAGCATTCCGCGGTCCGATCCTCATGACCACCAACTGTCTCGTTCCGCCAAATTCCAGTTATCAGGACCGTATCTACAACACTGGTCCTGTGGGCTATCCTGGCTGCCATTACATTCCGGGCGGAATCGGAGAAGAGAAAGATTTCTCGGAGATCATCGAGCACGCAAAAAAATGCCCACCTCCGGAGCAACTGGAAAGCGGCACGATCGTCGGCGGTTTCGCCCATGCACAGGTCTTCGCACTCGCCGACCAGATCGTAGACGCCGTCCGTTCCGGTGCCATACGCAACTTCGTCGTCATGGCAGGATGCGACGGACGTTTTAACAGTCGCGAATATTATACGGAATTTGCCAAAGCACTCCCGGACGATACTGTCATCCTGACCGCCGGCTGCGCCAAATACCGCTACAACAAATTAGATCTCGGCGATATTAACGGTATCCCACGTGTACTGGATGCCGGACAGTGTAACGACTCTTATTCCATTGCCGTCATCGCGCTGAAATTGCAGGAGTTGTTCGGTCTGGATGATATTAATGAGCTTCCGGTCATTTACAATATTGCCTGGTATGAACAGAAAGCTGTATTGGTGCTGCTGGCGCTGTTGTCTCTCGGAATCAAGAATATCCATCTCGGCCCGACACTGCCAGCATTCTTAAGCCTAAATGTTACCAAAGTGCTGGTTGAGAACTTTGGAATCGCAGGAATTACTACCGTAGAAGAAGATATGAATCTGTTTTTCGGTAATTAACTATGCAAAAAACGGATGTGCAAAAATCTACTTTGATTTTACACATCCGTTTTATTTATCTGTTCATCTTTACACTTACTTTTTTCCCTGAAAATGCAATTCCAAACTTCAATATATCTTTCATCCCATCGTTCTTCATATCAGCATCATATCTTTTACGATCAATCTGGTCCAACGCTTCATCTGCAAGCACATCCAAAGATTCTATATCCATGTCTTTCTGCCATTTAAGTTCCATGATAATTCCCGGATATCTCGCTTCTCTCGGAAACATACTGATATCATATCTTCCATCTCCGGATTCCCGGTTCGATGTTATCTTATACTGATTATCCATCAATGCGATCAGTCCCAATACCAGACCGTGATAGAATCCTTCTGCCCCGGCATCATAAAAACTGATGGATTTATCCATGTACTCACCAATTGCCTTTTGAAGCTTACTGTGATCGTTTGTAAAAAGACTTTCCGCGATCTTATTGGCTGTGGTTCTTGTAATCACTCCGATTTGCAGCAAATGTGACAGAATCTCCGTCTTATAGACTGCTGCGATCTCTCTGTTAGGGATTGATACCTCACACAGATACGAACCGTCCATCTGCAGTTCCTTTTTGGGTGTCTTCAAGTATCCAGCTACTAACAGCAGGCTGTAAATATTAGCCGGATCTTCTGCGATCGATCTGTAGACTACATTCTGGTCAATCCTCGCAACTACTTTTTCGCCTTGCAGAAGTGAATATAATTTCTCGGTTATATCGTCTGTGGCAATCTTTAACACGTCTTCCAGAATCTCATTCTTCCCGGTGTTCACCCAGTATGCCTGCGGTATACATCCTCTGGAAATATAATTAATGACTGACCACGGATTGTAGATATCTTCCTTACCAAATAAATATCCGTCATACCATTCACGAAGTTCCTTTTTCTTCTCAGGCACTTTATAATATTCCAGCATCGCCTGTACTTCCGTTTCAGTAAAGCCAAAATAATTATCATATTCCTCGTCCATCACAGAATTAACCGTCAAATTATTAAGGCCGCTGAAAATACTTTCCTGTGCTATCCGAAGGATGCCCGTCAGAAAGCCATACGAAAGATTCTTATTATCCTTAAATGCTCCCGAGAAGAAATTGCGCATGAATCCTATAATCTCTTCATAGAAATCCTTAGAATACCCCTCCTGAATCGGTGTGTCATATTCATCAATAATAATGATCGGTGCTCTGTCATAATAAGTACAAAGCATCTTTGACAATCTTTCCAGGGACGTTGTAAGCTCCACTTCACCCGCAGTTCCACTAAGTATCTTCTGAAAATATTCTTTTTCATATTCCACAAGTCTGTCACTGGTGATCAGTTCTTGATGTCTCCCATATTCTTCCTGCAAGAGACCACGGATCTTATCAAGCGTTGCTTCCCATGTGTCAAACTTCACATCCTTAAATGTAAGAAATATAACCGGATACTTTCCCTGATGCGCGCGATATTCCGCACCACATCTCCATATCTTTTTATCCACGAAATATTTCGCTGTATTCTCCTCCGAGATCTCAAAAAATACTCGGAGCATATCCATATTTAGGGTCTTGCCAAATCTCCTTGGTCGTGTGAATAATGACACTAACGGCTTCTGATCCAGAAATTCCTTAATCAGCAATGTCTTATCAACATAGTAATATTCTGATTGCGCACGCACATAATCCGAGATACCGATAGGAAGCGGCTTTATCTCTCCCTGCACTTCTCTTTTTATATACTTTCCTGAAATGACTCTTTTATCTACAGGTCTGCTTGCATCATCCGGTATCTTCCAGACACCTTTTTCCTTCATCACACCTGGTATCTTCCCAGTCTTGCACATGTTATTCACGGAACGGTCTGAAATCCCCCATTCCATTGCTTTCTCTTTACAGGTTTTCATGTCGGGCACCTCCCCACGTTTATATCGATAAGTATATTACTTTCTTCGAATATTATACTCCGCAATCCGCAAAATATCAATTTATTTTGATATTTTGCGGATTATAATATGCTTTTTGCAGAACAAAGAATGTGCCTTGGCACATTCTCGCGCCTGCGGCGGTCGCTTGCGACATCTACCTTATCTGCCGCAGTGCGCATCCTCGCGGAGCGGTTTTTACTTTACAGGAAAGCAATTTCCTGTAAAGCAAAAACGCCCCGGCTATTGCCGGGACGCCTGTCCTACATATCATATATCTCTTATACGAATGCTTTTACTTTCTCATAAATGCTGTCTGCATCTAAGCCATATTTCTTAACCAGTTCCGCTGCCGGACCAGACTCGCCGAATACATCGTTGATTCCGATTCTAAGCTGCTTTGTAGGCGCTTTCTCAGTAAGAACTTCTGCTACTGCTCCGCCAAGTCCACCGATTACAGAGTGCTCTTCTGCTGTAACAACCTTACCGGTCTTCTGAGCTGATGCAACGATCAGATCAGCATCGATAGGTTTGATTGTGTGGATGTTGATTACTTCTGCATCAATTCCATCTGCTGCAAGCTTCTCAGCTGCTTCCAGACAGTTAGCTACCAGGATACCTGTTGCGATGATTGTAACGTCTTTACCTTCTCTGAGGGTAACTCCTTTACCAATCTCGAACTTGTAATCCGGCTTGTCATTGATTACCGGAACTGCTGCACGACCAAATCTCATGTAAACAGGTCCCTCATATTCATATGCTGCAAATACAGCTGCTCTTGCCTCAACATCATCTGATGGGCAGATAACTGTCATTCCCGGAATTGTTCTCATAAGAGCAATATCCTCATTGCACTGATGTGTAGCACCGTCTTCACCTACTGTAATACCAGCATGTGTAGCACCGATCTTAACATTCAGGTGTGGATATCCGATGGAATTACGTACCTGCTCAAATGCACGTCCTGCTGCGAACATTGCAAATGTACTTGCAAATGGTACTTTACCTGTAGTAGCAAGTCCTGCTGCCACACCCATCATATTAGCCTCTGCGATACCACAGTCGATATGACGCTCCGGGAAAGCTTCATAAATACAGCTGTCTTAGTAGCGCCGGCAAGGTCAGCGTCCAGTACTACAACGTCTGCATGCTCTTTACCAAGTTCTGCTAATGCATTACCGTAACTTTCTCTTGTTGCAATCTTCTTTACTTCTGACATATCGCTTCACCTACTTTCTTCAAATCTTCCATAGCAATAGCATACTGCTCATCGTTCGGAGCTGAGCCATGCCATTTAGCCTGATTCTCCATAAAGGATACGCCCTTACCTTTTACAGTCTTGGCGATAATTGCTGTCGGCTGTCCTTTTGTCTCTCTTGCTTCCTTAAATGCAGCAGCAAGCTGATCAAAGTCATGTCCGTCTACATTAATCACATGGAAGTTGAATGCTTCAAACTTCTTATCGATCGGATATGGAGAATTAACCTTTGTAATCTCTCCATCGATCTGCAGGTTATTATTATCAACGATCACTACCAGGTTGTCCAGTTTCTTATGAGCTGCAAGCATAGATGCCTCCCATACCTGTCCTTCCTGAATCTCTCCATCTCCAAGGAGTGTGTATACACGATAGTCCTCTCCAGAGAGCTTAGCTGAAAGAGCCATACCGACTGCAACTGAGATTCCCTGTCCCAGAGAACCTGAAGACATATCTACACCTGGAGTATGCTGCATACATGGGTGTCCCTGCAGGTAAGATCCTACATGACGGAATGTCTTAAGATCTTCTACCGGAAAATATCCTCTCTGTGCCAGTACAGAATAGTAACCTGGAGTTGTGTGTCCTTTGGACAATACAAAACGGTCTCTGTCTGCCTTCTTAGGATCTTTTGGATCTACATTCATTTCTTCAAAATACAGATATGTGTAAATATCTGCTGCTGATAATGAACCACCCGGATGTCCGGATTTTGCGCTATGTACGGCCTCAATGATGCCTTTGCGTACTTCATTAGCAGTCTTCATCAATTCAACTTTGTTCATGAAAATTGCCTCCTATTATGTTTGCTTCCTTCTTAGTAACCCAAGTATTTTTATTATATCCACAAAAATAATATCGGTCAATAGATGTTCCAAAATTGCCACATTTTATGCAAATGTTCAGAACACATTTGCGTTTTATTTCACTTAGAGTTCTGTTCTGCCTTCCAGCGCGCGAAGCAATGTCACTTCATCAATATACTCCAGATCGCCTCCGACCGGCACCCCACTCGCGATCCTGCTGACCTTGATCCCGGTCGGCTTGATCAGCTTACTGATATACATCGCTGTTGTCTCGCCTTCCAGGCTGGAATTAGTCGCAATGATCACTTCGTTCACATCTCCCTGCAGACGCTGCATCAGTTCCTTCAACTTAATATCTCCGGGACCGATACCGAGCATCGGCGAGATAGCTCCGTGAAGCACATGATAGACTCCTTCGTATTTGCCCGTCTTTTCATAAGCCGCCAGATCTCTGGTCGTCTCTACTACCATAATGGTCTTATGATCACGCTTGCTGTTGCGACAGATCGGGCAGAGTTCCTGATCCGTAAGTGTGTAACAGCAGCTGCAATATCTTACATTCTCTCTGGCGTCAACCATAGAATCTGCAAGCTCTTTCACTTGCTCTTTAGGCATATGGATCAGGTGAAATGCCAGACGCTGCGCAGACTTCGGACCAATGCCCGGAAGTCTGGACAGTTCTTCGATCAGTTTCGAAATCTGACTACTATAATAATCCATAATTAGAACATTCCCGGCATATTCATGCCGCCTGTCAGCTTAGACATACTTCCTGCTGCAGCCTGATCTACCTGTGTCAACGCTTCATTGACAGCAGCTACGATCAGATCTTCTAACATCTCAACATCATCCGGATCTACTACTTCTTCGTCAAGCTTTACAGAAAGAAGCTGCTTTTTGCCAGATACCTTCACCTCTACCGCACCGCCTCCGGCTGTAGCCGTGTACTCTTTCGCTTCCATTTCTTTTGCCTGTTCTTCCATCTGGCGCTGCATCTTCTGCGCCTGTTTCATAAGATTTGCCATATTTCCAGGCATTGCTCCGCCTGGGAATCCACCACGTTTTGCCATGGTCTGTATCCTCCTTTAATCTCTGTTAGTCTTCAATGGTAATATCCATGTGAACCATTTTTTGTATATCCACAAAACTATCTTCAAAATGTCTGCCTTCTTCCACGTGGCGGACATCTATCTCCATAGTCTTGCCGATTTTTTCTTCAATGAGATGTATAATCTCTTCCTTGTGCTCCGGCTTCGCCACGAATCCGGCACTTACTTCATCTGGCAACACGATCAGCAGCCTGTCATTCTCACCTGCGCTGAGTCTTGCCTGTTTCAGATACTGCTTCAGCATCATCGACGCATTATCTGCGATACTGCGGAAGTTCTTTGCCACATTCCGAATATCTTCGGATAATGCCTTCGGAAGCTCCGGCTTCGGTCCGGCCGGCTTCTCTTCCACTGCTTCCCGGTACACAACCCGCTCTGTCTGCGGCGCAGAAAGTCCTTTTTCCACTTCTGCTTCCAATGCCCTTATTCTGGATAATAATGCATCTGGTCCACTCTCCATCTGCGGTCTGCACAGCTTGATAAATGTTACTTCCAACAGCACTCTCTTTTGCGATGAAAACTTCAACTGATTCGTCAGATCCGAGAAAATGCGGATATAGCGGATCAATTCATCCATCTCGATTAATTCCGCCTCTTCCTTCATCCTTGCCAGATTCTCTGTCGAAACATCCAGCACATCTTCCATATTCTCCGAACTCTTCAACAACAGAAGATTACGCAGATACCAGGTAAAATCAGCCGCAAGCTGCGACAACTCCCGTCCCTGCATGATCAGCTCATCCAGTGTCTCAATCACGCCTTTTACATCTCTCGCCACAAGCTCTTTAAAAATGCGGCTGAACACATCCACATCTACCGCGCCAAGCACTTCCAGTACCCGGTCATAGGTCAGACGCTCTCCGATATAAAACGCCACACACTGATCCAGCAGACTCAGTGCATCACGCATGCCTCCGTCTGCCATTCTGGCAATGTAGCGGACTGCTTTGTCTTCTACATCCAGACCTTCCTTCTCAATCAGTTCGTTCAATCTGTCACAGATGGTTTCAATCGAAATTCTCTTGAAATCATATCGCTGACAACGGCTCAGAATCGTAACCGGAATCTTATGTGCCTCTGTAGTCGCAAGTATAAAAATAACATACTCCGGCGGTTCTTCCAGTGTCTTCAGCAACGCATTGAACGCTCCCGCCGACAGCATATGCACCTCATCGATAATATAAACCTTATATCGGCCTTCCGTCGGACGATATGCTACCTCTTCACGGATCTCTCGGATATTATCCACGCCGTTATTAGACGCCGCATCGATCTCGATCACATTCATCGATGTGCCTGCTGCGATTGCCTTACACATCTCGCATTCTCCGCACGGACTTCCGTCCACCGGATGTTCACAGTTCACCGCTTTGGCAAATATCTTGGCAACCGTCGTCTTGCCGGTACCTCTTGTTCCACAGAACAGATATGCATGGCTGATCCTGCCTGTCCTGATCTGATTCTTTAATGTCTTAACAACCGCATCCTGTCCCTTCACATCCTCGAATTCAGTCGGTCGGAACTTGCGGTATAATGCTGTATAACCCATGTATCTAACTCCCTGTTGAACCGTTCTGCTCCCCTGCACACATTCGCAAAACCGCACAATTTCGTGCTTTCTCGCTGCTTCGCAGCTAATTTTGCTCATGTGTGTTTGGGAGCTGAATCAGTTACTCCTTAATTTATAACATTTTATCAATGTCTGCCAAAAGCAAATCTATTATAGCATACCCCCCGGAATTGTGCTACAATAAACGATAGCGAGAATGGTAAAGGAGATGGATATATCCATGGATAGATTAGATATTAAGCTTTGGAATCTTGCATCCAAAGGACAGATCGTACCGGACAGAAGTTTACTCAAGACACCGGAACAGATCGCTGAGATCAGAAAGAGTGCAGATCTGAACACTGCTGTTCTTGATCACGTAGCAGCACACATCAAAGCAGGCATGTCAACTGCCGAGATTGATAAATTAGTATATGACTTTACAACCGAGCACGGTGGCATTCCGGCTCCATTGAACTATGAAGGATTTCCGAAGAGCGTATGCACTTCTATTAACAACGTAATCTGCCATGGTATTCCAAGCGAAGATGAGATTCTTCAGGATGGCGATATCATCAATGTAGATGTTTCCACTATATTAAATGGCTATTATTCTGATGCATCACGTATGTTCGCTATCGGCAATCTTGACGAACGCAGCGAGAAGATTATGCGTGTCACAAAAGAATGCGTAGAATTGGGATTAAAAGCAGCTAAGCCTTGGGGTCACCTGGGAGATATTGCTCATGCAATCAATTCCCATGCACAGGCGAATGGCTATTCTGTAGTAGAAGAGATCGGCGGACATGGTATCGGACTGGAATTCCACGAAGAACCTTTCGTCAGCTACGTTACCAAGAAAGGCACTGAGATGGTACTGGTACCGGGCATGATGTTCACCATCGAGCCGATGATCAACGAAGGTACACCAGAGTTCTTCGTAGATGAAGACAATGGCTGGACTGTATATACCTTGGATGACGGTTTATCCGCACAGATCGAATACATGGTACTGGTAACCGAAAAAGGTGTAGAAGTACTGACCAAATAAATGACATTTAAAAGGCAGCCCAATGGGCTGCCTTTTTATCAGTATTCCATATTCTTAAGCACTAACACCGAGTACGCTCCCAGATTCACAACAACTTCTCCATCCTGGATCAGATATTCTTCGTGTTCTGTCGTATACCCATTTTCATAGCTGTAGATCAATCTCCGCATACTGCCTTTCTGCGGCAATTCTGCCTGCCACACCGGGATACACACCTGCTGCAGTTCATCACTGTTATTCACCACTGTAACGATCTGCGCCTGGTCATCAAATCTGGCATACGCCAGCACATTATCTCCAGCCAGCAGCAATTTGATTGATCCAATGCGAAGTGTCGGATACTTACGGTGGATTGCGATCATGTCTCTGTGAAACGCGATCATCTCCTGATCTTCATCTCCCCACGGATAGGTCCTTCTGCTATCCGGATCAGTAAATCCACACACACCGGCTTCATCGCCATAGTATACGGTCGGCGCACCCACCCAGGTCATCTGGATCGCAACCGCTTCCCGCATAACCGCCGGATTCACATTCTGCTCAGCATCTTCCGGCCGGAAAGCTCCGATTCGTCCCACCACATGATTGGTTCTGGTAAGGAATCTGGAATGATCGTGATTAGACAATTCATTCATAGCCACCTGCATGGACGAGTTCAGATAACTTGCCATGTTGTGCGCTACTGAATGACTGAAGGCATATCCATTGCCTCTAAGGTCAGCACGTTCTTCATCACTGTGCTTCTCCATACCAGTCAGAAACCAGGTCACCGGCTCCATAAATGCATCGTAATTCATAACCGAATCCCACTCTTCACCATCCAGCCATTCTGCCGGATCGCCATAATGTTCCGCAAGAATCAGCGCATCAGGATTCGCTTCCTTTACTGTCTTACGAAACTTCTTCCAGAATTCATGGTTATATTCGTTGCTGTGTCCCAGGTCTGCTGCCACATCCAGTCTCCAGCCATCTACACTATATGGCTCAGATACCCATTTTCTGGCAATATGCAGAATATACTTTTCCAAAGCTTCAGAATGTTCATAGTCTAATTTCGGCAGTGTATCATGTCCCCACCATCCGTCATAATTACCATTATACGGCCACTGTTCCGGACCTGCACCCCGGAAATCAAAGAATGTATGATATGGACTGTCCGCAGACACATAAGCACCCGGCTGATAACCGTCCTTCCCTTCGTAAATTTGTTCTCTGTCCATCCATTTATTAAAAGAACCACAATGATTAAACACGCCGTCCAGAATCACCTTCATACCTCTGCGATGAATCTCTGCCACTAACTGCGCAAAGAATTCATTGCTTGCTTCCAGATTTTCCCAGTTAGTTACACGGCTCTGGTAGCGGGTTGCGTGTCTGTTATCCAGATCACCTTCCGCCAGCACATCACCTGCGTCCTCCCTGATCACTCCAAAATGCGGATCAATATAATCATAATCCTGTATATCATATTTGTGATTAGACGGAGAGACAAAAAGCGGATTAAAATAAATAACTTCTACTCCCAGATCCTGCAGATAGTCCAGCTTATCCCAGACTCCCTGCAGATCACCTCCATAAAAATTACGTACATCCATAGCTTCCGGATAATGATTCCAGTCATCGACCTTTCTTACTGGCTCGTGAATATAGGAATATTCCCGTTCCAGCACATCATTGGACGGATCACCGTTACAGAATCGGTCTGTAAAGATCTGATACATAACGGCACCTTTCGCCCAGTTCGGCGTTGTAAATCCCGGAGTAATCCGAAAGTCATACATCTCAATCCACTTATCAGTTACGCCAAAACGATTAAAATATACCACTTCATCTCCGGAAGTCACCCGAAAAGAATACTTCATCATATCCGTTCCGAGCTTCCAGCTGATCCGGTAATAGTCGAATACAGACCCCATATCTGTCTTCTTCATTTCATAATAGTTGCCGTCCGTATACAGTTCCACACAGTCCACATCCGATGCCGCAGTACGGAAGAGCAGATCTATCGTCTCTTCCTCATTCGGCTCCGGGGGAATAACGTAGCTTCCCGTTCCGTCACAAAATAATGCATCTCTGTTCATAACATCTCTCGCCACACAATTCTAATCTTCTGATATCTCCACACCTTCAAACAGGGCTTCAAATTCTTCTCTTGTAATCTTCTCTTTTTCTATAAGAAGCTTCGCACATGCATCCAGTTCATCATGATACTTACGGATAATGTACTGTCCACGCTGATAACAGGTATCGATAATACTTCGGATCTCTCTGTCAATCTCACCAGCCACTTCTTCACCGTAACCTCTGCCAGTATGTGCCAGATCACGTCCGATAAATACTTCATCACCGTCATTATCGTAATTGATCAGGCCAAGCTTCTCAGACATACCAAACTTCGTCACCATAGATTTGGCTGTTGCGGTCGCCTGTTTAATATCCTGTGATGCGCCAGTTGTAATGTCTCCAAAGATTTCTTCTTCTGCGATACGTCCTCCAAGTGCAACTGTAATATCCTGAAGCATACTGCCCCGTGTCTCAAACATATTATCCTGATCCGGCAGCGGCATCGTATAGCCGGCCGCACCCATTCCCGTAGGAATAATGGATACGCTGTACACCGGTCCCACATCCGGCAGCACGTGGAACAGGATCGCATGCCCTGCTTCATGATATGCAGTAATCTTCTTTTCTTTCTCAGAGATTACTTTACTCTTCTTCTCCGCTCCAATACCCACTTTGACAAATGCCTGGCGGATATCTGCCTGACGGATATACATGCGATTCTCTTTTGCTGCTGTAATCGCAGCTTCATTCATCAAATTCTCCAGGTCCGCTCCGGTAAATCCTGCTGTCGTCTGTGCGATCTGCGTCAGATCCACATCATCACCAAGCGGCTTGCCCTTGGCATGCACCTTCAGGATCTCTTCTCTTCCCTTTACATCCGGACGTCCAACGCCCACTTTACGGTCAAATCTTCCCGGACGCAGAATTGCAGGATCCAGAATATCCACACGGTTAGTCGCAGACATTACGATAATACCTTCGTTCACACCGAATCCGTCCATCTCCACCAGCAACTGATTCAGTGTCTGTTCACGCTCATCATGTCCGCCGCCCATACCGGTACCACGTCGTCTTGCCACCGCATCAATCTCATCGATGAAAATGATACAAGGTGCATTCTTCTTGGCTTCTTCAAACAGATCTCTCACTCGTGAAGCACCGACACCGACAAACATTTCCACAAAATCAGATCCGGAAATGCTGAAGAACGGTACCCCCGCCTCACCTGCGACTGCTTTGGCAAGAAGCGTCTTACCTGTTCCCGGAGGTCCTACTAACAGGACACCCTTTGGGATACGTGCTCCCACCTGGATATATTTCTTCGGATTCTTTAAGAAATCTACGATCTCTTCCAATTCTTCTTTTTCTTCCTGAAGTCCTGCAACATTTTCAAATGTCACACTTTTTCCGCCTGTATGAAGCTTTGCTCTGCTTCTGCCGAAATTCATTGCTTTATTATTGGCTCCATTCTGACGGTTCATCATGTAGAACAACAACAGAATACCACCAATCATAATGACCGATGGAAGCAGAGATGTCACCATCCAGTTCTCTTCCGGCACATCCTCCAACTGATATTCCACATTCTGTTCATCCAGATAATTACAGATTTCTTTGACATCTGCTACATTTAACTGCCATTCATTACCGGAATCATCACCTTTTTTGTTCAATTCTACATGTCCGGTCGGAACATCCCGGTTCTGCACGACCGTCACATCCACTGCATTGCCCTCTTCCACCAGAGAACGGAATTCGCTGTAACTCAGTTCCCGCTCCTTCTGTTCTATCTGATTGGTAAACCAGAGCGCACCAAAGAGGATCACAATCAACATCAGAAATGTGATGCCACCCGCTCCACGTCTTTTATTATTCTCCAAATCTGTATATTCCTCCTACTCTACACCTTCCACAACACCAATAAACGGAAGATTTCTATATTTCTGTGCATAATCCAGACCATATCCTACTACAAATTCGTCCGGAATGTTAAATCCTGTGTAATCTACATCCACCATCTTGACACGTCTGTCCGGCTTATCCAACAGTGTGCACAGACGCATGCTCGCCGGCTTTCTCTCCTGTAATACTTTCATCAGGTAAGACAATGTTCTTCCTGAATCAATGATATCCTCTACGATCAGTACGTCTTTGCCTTCCAGCGGTTCATCCAGATCCTTTGCAATTCGTACCACACCGCTCGACTTCGTATCATCCCCATAGCTTGATACGCTCATAAAGTCCATGCTGACTGGAACGGTAATTCTCTTTGCCAGTTCACACATAAAAAATACTCCGCCCTTCAGTACACAGATCATATGCACGTCTTTCCCTGCATAATCTTTGCTGATCTGCTCGCCGAGTTCTCTGATTCTTTTATCTACTTCTTCTTCAGATACTAATACTTTAATATGCTCTGCCATCTTCTTTTCCTCCGTAATCTTCTACTTGAATCTCCAGGATCCTCTTTGTATGTTCTGTCACCTGGTATTTCTGATTCTGTCTGTATCCTATGATCCACAGAATCTCCTGTCCCACTGCGATCAGCGGTATCTGGTCTCGCTGCCCCTTTGGAATCTTTGCATTGATCAGATAATTCTTCAGCTTCTGCGTATGTCCCTGCGCATCAATCTGCAGATAATCTCCCGATCTGCGTCCCCGTAAGACAACGTTACTCTGTATTATATCATAATCAAACCATTTCGTGTAGAGTCGTTCCTCAAATGCATCCGGGATTTTTTCGCAGGTAAATACCCGCAAGTGCACTCCTTCCTCCGTCTGACGGTCAAATGCATCCTTGCCAGGTCTACAGAGCAGCACTTCTGACAACTTTCCCTCGCATTCTTTTACTCCATTTTTTCCATTTCCCCATCGTTCCATTTCTGACTTCTTTTTTCGTATCCATATCGTATCATATTCCCGCACGGCTTCCAGTCCGTAAGGGAGCATCACACGCCTTCCACTCTGTCTGTCGCAGAGTTCTGCCACATTTCTCACATGAACTGACTCAATATCCTTCTCTCTTCCTGCCGCTGCTGCGATCACCCGACGAATCAGGTAGGGATGCAATGCCTTGTCCTCTTCCCGAAATGGTTTCAGCGCAATCTGATATCCTATATCCGAATCTTTCACACATGCATTCCACAGCTTATCCGTCTGACGGTCCAGATAGCCCGCTGCCTGTTCCATCTGCTCTGCATATTCCTGCATATGCTCGACCGTTTTCCGGTTCACATGACTCTCCAGATATGGAATCACATGATTCCTGATACGGTTGCGGGTATATGCATCCTCCAGATTCGTACTGTCTGTCTGATATCCTGTATGCTGTTTCCGGAGATATTCCTCAATCTCACTTCTGCGCACAGCAAGAAGCGGTCGGATATAGTTGCTATTGACCGGTCGAATCCCTGCCATACCTTTCATGCCGGTACCTCTTGCCAGGTTCAAGAGCATCGTTTCAGCATTATCATCCATATGATGAGCAAGTGCGATCTTCGTGCCGTTATAAGCATCCATTGCCTGACGATACGCTGCCCGGCGCACCTCACGTCCAGCTTCTTCCTCTGACAGTTTATACTGCTCTGCATAGGCTTTTACATCTTCCCGTACACACAGGATCGGAATATCCATTTTTTCACAGAGATTCCGTACAAATGTTTCATCTGCATCCGCATCCTTGCCCGCAGGCAGTGATTCACATGCACCACTGCCAGTCCAAAGTCCCATTCTTTTTTCAATTTTTCCAGAAGCAGAAGAAGGCATACCGAGTCAGCTCCTCCGGATACGCCTGCAATCACCACATCTTCTTTTTCTATCATGCTATATCTGCGTATATACGTTTTTATCTTCTCATACATAGCTTTCCCTTTCCATAACAGCATTATTTTATCATGCTTATATGGAAAAATATAGGATAACCTCTGATTCCGCTACATTTCCCAGATTCCGATCACTATAACTGTCATATCATCATTGGCAATTCCCCGGTACTCTCCAGCACTCGTTCCAGCACATGATGCGCCATTTCTTTCGGATTCTGACTGCTCAGTTCGCACAGATATCCGCCAATCTGTGCTTCCTGTTCTCCCACTGGCAGCGCATCCATCACACCATCTGTGACCATAACCACAAAGTCCCCATCCGATAATTTTCTGGTCACGCAGTCAATCTCTATATTCTGCATCACTCCCACAGGCAAAGTAGTCGAAGTAATCTTCTCCACCTTTCCGCCATGACGGATAAATGTCGTCGACGCCCCCGCCTTTAAGAATTTGCAGCTTCCCTCATAGAGATCGAACACACACATGTCCACCGTCGAGAAATACACTTCCTCCCGTCCCATAACCAGTGCAGTATTCAAAAGCTGAATTGCCATTTTCTCCGGGAATCCTGCCACCAACAGTTCCTCCGCCATTTCTACCACCATAGCGCTCTCACGAAATGCTTCTTCCCCGGATCCCATTCCATCCGATAACATCACGCTCTCCCTGCCGCCGGCAGATACGTCATCAGAAATGTATCCCCTGAGATCTGCTCGCAGCCTTTTCCGATCTTTGCCACTCCCTGCAGGGTATGATATCTTGCCGCTTCCCGCAGAATAATAGTTGTGTATTCTTCCCATATAATTGGCTGTTCTCTCGCTTCCGGATACATGGATCTGCCCACACAATTACTGACTATTTTCGCCATTTCTCTGGTAGCCACACAGTGTCCTTTTGCCGCTTTCAGCGTAAGATGCACCTCACATTTTCCCGCTTTTGTCATATAAAACACACTGCTGATTACCCGTATCCCGACCTTTTTCAGTTGATTGACAATCTTCTTTTCCAACCGTTCGTCCGAATAAATCCCGGCTCCGAGCTCCCTCGCTGCCTGACTGATAGTATCTGCAAACGAGATCAGCGACCTGGCACAGCCTTCCCGATTCTGCACGATCCGGTTATTCCACAGAAGCTTTTGTTTGGCATCTCCAAAGACCTCCAGCGTCTCTCTTAGAAACCTTGGCGCACGATCACATTTTTTCTGCAGTTTCCGTTTTATCTCCACATTCAGTTCCGCGCCAAACTCTTCTGCCGTACACAGAATCTCACAGACCATCTGGCAGGTCTGAATGCGGTTCTCACACAGACACCAGTTCCGCTTTTCGCAATTCGTACAGACACGCTCCGACACTCGCCGGAACATCTCCTCAATCTCATCTTTCGTGAAACTCCCTTTATAATCCTCCAAATACAAGAACGTCTCTGACAGATGCTTCAGAGACTCTGCAAAACGATCCATCTGTATAATGTATGGATTGGAAAATAATTCCCGGTCCTTCACATACTCCATACCATTTCTCCTTTTCTGCCAAAAAAGAGAATGTGCTTTCACACATTCTCTTTTGCCTGATTCTTTATTCTTTTATCATTTCTTTTTAAATATGATCTCGTTCTCATGCACAAGATTCAATTTATCTTTAGCAGTCTGTTCAATGTACTCGTCTGTACCTACATACTCTTCTACGCTGTCAATCTCTTTGGATCTTTCTTCCTCTGCGTCAATCTGCTCCTGCAGCTCCTGTTCCTGTGCAATGTATGCCTTATTCTTTGCCCGCAGTGATATACTGCTGACGGTAACAACAGCTACCAGCAAAAGCAATACTCCGCTGACTGCCAATACGCTTGCCTTATGTCTGCGAAGCCGGTTCTTCTTCCGCCTCGCCTGACTCTTTTGTTTAATCTTATTCATTTATATACTCACCCTGTTCCGATACCCCTATCGGATTACCCCTTATCATAATGTTATATTTATCTTATCTTTTTTTATAGTCGATTTCAATAGTTTTCAGGGAATTCTTTTTCTTTTTTTGACGTATCTGTTTACCCTGTTTCGAATCCTTTTTTCTACTGTATAAAATACAGCAGCTCCCACAATAATTCCAACCACAAAATACCACCGGATCACGCCATTACTCACATGATAAATCTGTTCAAACAGATACCATGCCATACAGATCCAATATACCGCATCTTCCACATTTACCAATATTCTGGAATGTCGGAATACCTTCCTCAGGTTCCTGATACATACATATGCACATACCATCGTCATCCCACTGAGTACCGCTGTCGCCAAACCTCTTAATTCGGTTCCAAGCTCCTGCATCCCGACCACCTAACGGAACAGCTTACCAAACAGAGACTCTTCGTTTTTCCCTCTGCTGCCAGCCTCCGAATACGCCACACTGTCAATATTCCCCGACAGATCTACTTCGCCTTTTTCCAGATTCAGGCGGTTCACGTGCAGATCCATTCCTTTTACCATCAGCATCCCCTGTTCCGTCTCTAACAGCACCTCATTCAGATCAAATGACAATACATCCAGCACCCCTGTCACCAGACTTGTCTGCCGGTTGTTGATCACCAGCTTGTGCGGACCACGTACCTGCTTCTCTTCCATATTCTTCACAACCTTTCCCCTTCTCACTCTGCCTTATCGTTGTCCTGTAAATAAGGTTATGAACAGCTGCGAAGATTTATTACTGTTTATTCATTCGTCGGCAGTAACATCTGACTTACAGATAACGGAACAGATCCTTTGCCTCTTCCTTCTTTGTCGTATCACGGATATCAAGTACTTCAGCTTTTACCGACTTTGTGCCAAATTGAATTTCAATAATATCTCCCGCCTTTACCTTTGCAGACGCCTTGGCAACTGCTCCGTTTACCAGAACTCTTCCTGCATCACAGGCTTCATTAGCCACGGTTCTTCTCTTGATCAACCGGGATACCTTTAAAAATTTGTCCAGTCTCATATCATTCTCCTCATTTATTGACTCGCCACGCTAATCGAGCAGGCTGACGCCTGCTCGACGCGATACAAAAAGGCACCGGGAAAATCCCGATGCCATCATATACACATTCTTCAAAACACTATTAAGCGTTAACAGCATCCTTCAGAGCCTTACCAGCTTTGAACTTAGGAGCCTTGCAAGCACTGATCTTCATTGTCTCGCCTGTCTGAGGATTTCTTCCCTCTCTTGCGGATCTTTCAGAAACTTCGAAAGTACCAAATCCAACTAACTGAATCTTCTCACCTTTTTTCAATTCTTCTGCTACTACATCTACAAATGCTTTCAAAGCTTTTTCTGAATCTTTTTTTGACAGCTCAGCTCTCTCTGCGATTGCTGCTACTAATTCTGTTTTATTCATGTATATTTCCTCCTCTTGTCTCTTGGCATCATTATGCTCTAGTCTTATTATACAGTTTTCCATATCCTTGTCAAGGAAATAAAGTCTGAAATCCCTTATTTCATGGGATTTATCGAGGTTTTCCACTACCTGTGAAAACCAAATATTTCTTCCAGTAGTTTTTCCTTTTCTTTCATTTGTGATACAGACATCTGGAACTTTTCTACATTCTTTACAGATGTCCATGCTTTGTTGGATTTGTAATATGATCCTGCAATCTTCCAGAATTTTTCCGGATAAATAAACCGGGCTTTCAGATATTCCATTTCCCGGTCAGTTACCGGGCAGATTGCACTATATGCATTCATCATATGATCAAATAATCTCGCGTCCCATTCATGCTTTTCCATCGTCTTCCTTAGAAAATAATAAAAATCCTCCATCTGCACATGAATACGGAATTTTTCAAAATTCGATGTCGCGATTCCGTCTGTGCAGATCAGAATATTGTGATAATTATATTCTCCGTGAACCATTACCCTCTCGCGCAGACTGTCTTGATACAGTTCCTCACATCGGGATTCAAGCAGTACCTCCATAGCAATTTCTGCCCACTGATACAAGCCCTCATATTCCTGAAGAAACCGGAGTTCGAACTCATCCTTCGTCCTGCGGCTGCGCACAAAGCTTCTCACCTTCCGTAGCTCTCTGTTATGACGTTCATATATCTGTTTCAGACTTTCGTCCTGCATGGTCACACCATCTGTTGGTTCACGCATTAAAAGATGAAGTCTTGCAAGATTCTTTGCTCCCATCATAAGTTCTCTGGTCCTTCTGGCATCACATTCCCTGGCTGAGAACCACCGCTTCACAAGATAGCGTCCGCCTTCTTCTGAGACGGTGACCAGTCCGCCTTCCACATTCGGCTTCAACTGATCAATTCCCCGATATCCGGCTGCAATCAACATTTCCCCTAATTTATATAATGCGTCTGCCCGCTTTTCGGATATTCCTGCCTCTTTAAGCAGGAACAATCCCTCCTCTGCCTCGCAAAAAAATGCACCCCTGACTCTCCGGGTGCTTTTCACATTCAAAGCATAGCGATCCAGTATTTTCAGTTCATATTCCTGCATAACAATCCCCCCGCACCTCACAATCCATTCTTTTCAATGTATGAGGGCAGGGGGATTATTATGACTTTATACTTATAACTCTATCCGCTTCAAAAGCTCTTCTTTCTGATTAAGTTCCGGATGTTCCAGCACCAGATCCAGAAAATGTTCCAGCATCTGACCAATCTCTTTTCCCGGTTTCATTCCGGCAGCGATCAAATCTTTACCTGTCACTGCCAGCATCTTTAACGACACGCATTCCTTTCTCTCCATAATCTCATGATAGAGTTTTTCCACGCCGTCAATATCAGCAACTTTTTCCTTGTGCTGATACATACTCTGTGCCGCCACGTCCGCACGGCGCACCTCGAGATAAAGCGGGAACAAATCTTCTCCAATCTCATGAACCGCACGGCGCACATGTGCAGGAGTCACAGGCATCCTGTGATCATGATAACGCACCAGCTTCGTCACCTTACGGATCGTATCATTATCGAATTTCAGCCGATGCAGAATTTCATTGGCTAGCTCACTGCTCTTCTCTGGATGTCCCTTAAAATGCGCAACTCCATCTGCATCCATTGTCTTCATATATGGCTTACCTATATCATGGAGAAGCATCGTCAGACGTAAAATCCGATCCGGTCTTACCTCCAGCAGTGTATGCAGGATATGCTCGCCCACCGTGTACATATGATGAGCAGTCTCCTGCGTTGTCTCCATGGCGAGGTCAAATTCCGGCAAAAATTCTTTTGTAATGCCAAGCTTCCATGCCTCCCGCAGCAGATCCGGTCTTGACGAAGTCAATGTCTTCACCAGTTCTACCTGGATTCGTTCTGCACTAATCTTCCTAAGCGTCGGTGCCAGCAGCCGCATGCCTTCTCTGGTCTCATCTTCCAGTTCAAACCCAAGCTGCGCTGCGAAACGGATTCCTCGCAAGATACGAAGTGCGTCTTCTGAAAACCTCGCCTGTGCATTGCCTACACATCGGATGATGCCTGCTCTCAGATCATCCATACCGCCAAAGATATCTACAAGCCCCTCTTTTTCATTGTACGCCATCGCATTAATAGTAAAATCCCGGCGTAGCAGATCCTCTTGCAGATTGCGGACAAATATAACTTCTTTCGGATGACGGCTGTCTTCGTACTTGCCATCCACACGATAGGTTGTCACTTCAAAGCCTTCGTGATCGAGAAGCACCGTGATTGTTCCATGCTCGATCCCTGTATCAAATGTATGTGGGAATAATGCCTTTGTTTCCTCCGGCATCGCAGATGTCGTGATATCCCAATCCATTGGTTCCCTTCCGAGAAACGAATCCCTCACACACCCACCTACTGCATACGCTTCATAACCATGTTCCTGAAGTGTATGAATGATCTTATTTACTTTTTCAGGGATCTGTATTTCAACCATGTAACTTTTCCTCTCATTTCATCATATTTATTTCATTATAAAAGAAAAAGGCTGTTTTTTCAAACAGCCCTTTTCCCATAACATATCTTTGAATACGTTTTAGTATGATTTGCCCCAGTATGCCATATGTTTCGCCGGCTTACCACACCAGATACATTTGTCAGATACAAATTCTTCGTCTTCGATCAGACATCTGGTAGCTGCTCCGCCGGTTACATACTTCACTTCGCCTTCACATTCCGGATCTCCACACCAGCATGCCTTTACAAATCCACGTTTCTTAGTAAATTCTTCCTTCATCTCATCCAGATTGGTTGCTGTGTAAATATGAGTATCCAGGAAGTCTTTCGCTCTGTTATACATATCATTCTGGATAGTTTCCAGAATCTCACGTAATTTCACTGCGATCTCATCCATAGATACTACGATCTTCTCACGGTTATCACGACGTACAACTACAACCTGATTATTCTCAATATCCTTCGGTCCGATCTCGATACGTGTTGGGATACCAAGCATCTCCTGCTCAGAGAATTTCCATCCCGGACTCTTCTCAGAATCATCGATCTTCACTCTGTATCCGGCTTTCTTAAGTTCAGCAAACAGTTCATTTGCTTTGTCAAGCACGCCTTCCTTGTGCTGAGCGATCGGAATCACACGACATTCAACCGGTGCAAGATGCGGTGGTAATACAAGACCATCATCATCACCATGTACCATGATCAGCGCTCCGATACTTCTTGTAGATAATCCCCAGGAAGTCTCATATACACTGTGCAGCTGGTTATTCTTATCTACGTATTTAATATCAAATGCATCCGGGAATCCGTTACCGAAGAAGTGGCTGGTAGCAGACTGCAGTGCCTTACCATCATGCATCAGTGCTTCTACTGTATAAGTATCCTGTGCTCCGGCAAATTTCTCATGCTCTGCTTTTCTTCCTGACACATAAGGAATAGCCATAGTTTCTTTATAAAAATCTTCGTATACATGCCACATCTGAATAGTACGTTCTTCTGCTTCTTCATATGTTGCATGAATGGTATGTCCTTCCTGCCACAGGAACTCTCTGGAACGAAGGAATGGTCTTGTAGTCTTCTCCCAACGAAGAACGGAATTCCACTGATTCCATACCTTTGGAAGGTCTCTGTAAGACTTTACAGTTCTTGCCCACAGATCACAGAACAGAGTCTCTGATGTAGGACGAATACAAAGTCTCTCCTGAAGTCTCTCCATTCCACCGTGAGTTACCCATGCTACTTCCGGTGCGAATCCTTCAATATGATCTGCTTCTTTCTCTAATAATGATTCTGGAATCAACATTGGCAATGATACATTCTCTACACCTGTCTCTTTGAATCTTCTGTCAAGATCTGACTGAATCAGCTCCCAGATCGCATATCCGTTCGGCAGATAATTCAGACATCCCTTTACACTAGAGTAATCACAAAGCTCTGCCTCGCGTACTACATCTGTGTACCACTGTGCAAAATTCTCTTCTCTTGAAGTAATGTTCTTTACCATTTTTTCCTTAGCCATATCTCTTCTCCTTTTCTTTCTTCGCAGAGCCCTTGCTCCACTGCTTGTTGAGGGGGATTCCTTCGTGACTTTTGTTGTATAAAAACAAACGCCGAACACTTCTGTCCCCGCTAAGGGACCGAAATATTCGGCGGTACCACCCTAATTAACTGCATATATAGCTGCAGTTCTCTCTTCACATCGTTAACGCCAATGCATACGCTGTACTTTCATACAGAGGCTCCAAGGCAGGTTCACCGTCTCTCGGTTCGGAGATCTCTCAGCTAACAATCTCTTCTCTGTGGAACGTCCTCACGATTACTAGTCCTTTTCAACACCAACTCTGCTTTCTGTAACTATCATTACCGGCAGATATTTTCATTAAACGTAATTTTAATAGAAAGACAGATGTTTGTCAAGGGGTGAAGTGAGGATTAAATTCCAAGTTCTACTCTGGCTATACAAACCGCATACTCTCGGCAAATATCTTCTCATAATTCTCCGTCTCCGCAAGTTCAATATATTCCATTCGTTCAGCGAGCCCTTCCATCTCTTCCTTCACCTGTTCAGAGAGTAATGTCATATATGCACCGGTCTTGGATGAATTACCCACATAGATAATTTTATTCTCCACTTCTTTTGGCAGAATACCCGTTCCCGTTAATGATTCAGCCGGCAGATGTGCGCCAAACTGTCCTGCGATCATCACTTTATCCAGTTCTTCCATGCGAATCCCGGCTTTATTTAACAACGCCAGAAAGCCTGACAGAATCGCACCTTTTGCAAGCTGTACCTGTCTGATGTCTCCTTGTGTCACCACCAGTTCTGGTGCCTCGCATATCAAGAATTCTCTCTTTTTTCCGTTCATGCGTATCATCGGATAACGGTAATCTTCTTCAGGAATATTTTCTTTTTTGACAAATGCGCCATTTTTTCTGACAAGTCCTGTCCGGATCAGTTCTTTCAGCACTGCCAGAATTCCACTTCCGCAGATACCCACCGGTTCTTTTCCATCGATACAGGTAAACTCTACTCCATGCTCTGTGATCTTCACATCTTCGATAGCACCTTCTGCCGCCCGCATTCCACAACTGATATTCATACCTTCCAGTGCCGGTCCTGCCGCACAGGAACAACATAATAATCTGCCCTTCTGTGACAAAACGATCTCTCCGTTTGTTCCTATATCAATAAACAAAACATTCCCATTCTGTTTTTCCAATTCACATACATAGGCTCCTGCCACAATATCCGCACCGATAAACGCAGATACCTGCGGCAGACAATATACCAACGCACTGTTATCCATACCAGCGTGCAGACCGATCTCACCGGCACTGCGCTTCTGCGCTTCTAAAAACACCGGCTGATATGGGGAACGCCCGATACTTCTGGCGTCCGTTCCCAACAACATATGCATCATGGTACAGTTAGCTGCTATATCTATTTCCAGAATCTCTTCTGTTGAAATTCCTGCGTCCCTACACACCTGCGCAAGCATATCATTTACAGAATCTACGATTGCACATCTAAGGTGTTCAATTCCCTCTTCTGCATGCTCATATTCATAAGTGATCCGTGTCAGCACATCCAATCCAAAATGCTTCTGCGCATTGATCATAGATGCGGATGTAATCTCTCTTCCACTCGCCAGTTCTACCAGCGACGTAACAACTGTTGTCGTTCCGATATCAATTGCAACACCATATCCTCTGTCATGCTCATCACGAGTAAATTCTGGAACATATCCTTCTGTCAGAACTTTATGCTTCCGTTCTTTTTGCAGCAATTCAACCTGAATATCACCGGAAACACATGTCATACATGCCAGACGGATACCCTGCGTCAGTTCCTCCTGACTGAGTAATTTCTGTTCTGTCGCAGATACTTTCGACACCTCTCCATCTACAATTCGCACTTTGCATTTTCCACATATACCCGTTCCATTGCATGGGTTATCCACAAATGCTCCTGCCCGCAGTAATTCTGCCAACAGATTTGCACCTTCTTCGCAGTTTCTGACCGTCCCATCATTTACAATCACAATCCTAACCATCAGATTCCTCCACACTTGAAAGCAGTGCCTGAATATTGCGAAGCGGAGAACTCATGCCGAGTCCACACGCAGGTGACACAATATCAGAGCCACATTTTATGCAGTTTCCAGCCAGTCTCCTGACTGCTTCTTCACTGCCAAACTCTAACGTATAGGTACTGACATTTCCCATCAGCACACGGTCAGCCAGATTCTTTCTCGCATCCATCATCGGCACCGCTGAATCGAAACTCAATGCATTGCTGTGCACTTCACTTACTTCTTTGTATACATTCTTCATATGTCCGCAAATGTGCACGATCGTCTCCACATGCAGATCTGCCAGTCCGTCCAGCAGCTGATTAATATACCTCACTGCAAACTCTTTAAAAAATCGTGGCCCGAGAATCTCTCCGGTACCGCTTGGATCCGCGATTGTAATGGCATCTGCACCCGCTTCCACCTGCGCCCTGCCAAATGCGATCAGCTGCTCGGTCACAAAATTCATATACGCATGTGCCTCTGCATTTTTTTTGCGCAATTCTTTATAAAATACGACTGGCTCAATAACTGAACTCGCCGTACTGATTGGTCCAGTGAGATTACCGATGATCGGCATATCTTTCACTTCTTCTTTTAATATTCCGATTGCATCCAGCACTACCTTTGCACGGCCTTTCGTCAGATCGATCCCCGTCAGTTTCTTATAATCAGATACTGAATCAATCGCATATTTTACCACATGCGGTTCATATATCTGAGAACCAAGATCCACCCTCGCTCCCATTTCTTCCGCTTCAATAGTCATGCAGAATGGAACACCACAGTTTTCGAAACAGCCCTGCTCATATACTGCTTTCGCAAGATCCGCCATTTTCCTAGCATCCGTATGCGCCTCAGGAAGATAGATTCCCACCCGTTCCATCAACTCTGCCGTAACCATATTCATCATTCCACCCGGACAGATACACGGCGGACGATCTACGCGCTCTCCGTTCAGGCTCATTTTTAATCGTTTCTTTGGATTCACTTTTATTCCCTCTTATGCAATTGCCAGCAGACGTTTCGCTAATTTAACCGCTTCTACAGCTGTCGTTGAATATCCATCTGCACCAATCTTATCCGCATAATTCTGTGAAACCGGTCCGCCTCCGATCATAACTTTGACTTTGTCACGGAGTCCTTCCTTTTCCAGCAGATGAATAATTTCTTCCATTCCAGGCATGGTAGTTGTCATCAGCGTAGACAGGCAGATCAATTCCGCTTCTCTTTCCTTCGCGGTATCCACGAACTTCTGCAGCGGAACATCCCTGCCAAGATCGATCATTTCAAAACCTGCTGTTTCCAACATAATCTTGACCAGGTTCTTACCAATATCGTGAGTATCTCCTTCTACAACGCCAATCACACATTTATGCTTAACATCATTCTTTTCTTCCGGCAAATATGGACGGAGCACATTAATTCCTGCATACATGGCATCCGAGCAAAGAAGCAGATCTGTTACAAAATATTCCTCTTCCTCAAATAATTCGCTGGCCTGGTTCATTCCATCGATCAATCCCTGGTTAATCGCATCCAGTGCCGGATATCCCGCATCGATATATTCCTGCGCAGCCTCCGCCACATCATCCTCTTCCATTTCCAACACACCCTCTGAAAGACGTTTCAACAGTTCTTCCTTTGTGCTCATAAGCTTTTCCTCCCTCTGCTTAATAAAGCCTGATTTCTCTAAACTTTTTATTTTCCAATTGATAATCAATATTCTTAATGCACATCTGTCCTGCCACTGGAACTTGTCCGATCAATGATACACAAGCTTCGCCGTAACGCATCACTTCCGGCAATTCATGATCCACATAACAGGCTTTTTCTGTGCCGATCAGCGCAAGAGTAGTCTTCGGGCACAATAACAGCATTGCTTTTCCATCCAACAACTCTATAGCCTTTTTCAAAAAGTCATACGTAAAATCCATCACTACCTGTTCTGCCATCTTCGGTCCGAGAATATTCACCCCACCCGATGAATCTGCATAGCTGATCATATCCACACCATACTCAACAGCAATTTTAATATAGGTTAGTAATTCTCTTTCTATCTTTTGAAAGATATCCTGCATAAGTTCCGGCTGTTTGCGCATTGCCTTAAAGACATATTTCGGATCAATCAATACATTGAATATCGTAAACGGTCCGGAGATCATCAATGCCACATGCTCTCCCTGTTCCCGAAGTCTCTGACACGCTTTAAGCACCTCATAAATCCGGCCTTTTGAACAATCAATTTCCGGAAGTTCCAGTAATTCTGCCGCAGAGGTACAACAGTATTCCTTTGCCCGCGGACCCAAATTACCATCTCCCATATTAACAATGCCCCCCATCGCTTCTGCTTCTACTGTATGGCAGAACGGAAGCATGCAAAAAGCTGCTCCTTCTTTCTGCTTCATAGCATGTGCGATTTTCGCCATAGTATCCGCATGCATATAAGCATCCGGAAAGGACAGCTTCAAATCTTTTGTAATCTCCGTAGAAATACCGATTGCATTATCAAATGTACAACGAAAATCTGATATCATATATTCAACGCCTCCGGTATCTTTCCAAGCTTCGCTCCAGCACCATATTTCTGTGCCGCATATACATATGCATCCATATTTTCCTTCGGCGTTCCCATCGGCACCTGGCATCCCGTCATGAGCATAAACCCATTCGGACTGTCTGCTGCTTTTGCTATGGTCGTTCTCACTGCTTCAATCACGTCATCGATACTTCCATTCAACATCACGTCCACCGGTGGAATATTTCCTGACAGGAATACAGAGTCGCCAATCATACATTTTGCCTCTTCCATATCCTCACAGTTATCTATACTGAAATTATCAACACCTATTTTCTGAAGATCTTTCCATATTTTCTTTGTATGACCACATATATGTACAGATGGTTTTTCCCCTGTAATCTGTACAATCCCAGAAAACAATTTATCAAAATACGGTTGTGAATATTCAAGAAAATACTTATAACCCAAAACATCCGTACTAGTTACCGGATCTGATATTCCTACTGATCTGCTTCCCGTTTCTTCCACAAAAACCTTTACCCATTCCAAAGAAGAATCTACAGAGTATTGCAATAATTCATTCAGTTTCTCTGGATTTTTTCTCATATCACGCAATATTAATTCAACTGGTCTGATCGCAGATGCTGTCGTAATCGGTCCTGCCACATCCGTGCTAATACCCATTGTTGGAAAACGTTCCATCATACGTTTTCCATTTTCCAGCTTATTCATTAATATTGAATGACTATGCACATTCAATGGTTCTGAAAGATCAATGTTATCATAATTGTCCGCAACATATTTTTCGACATAATCTGTTTTATTTTCTGGATATTTCAAAATAGATCCTGCCGCCTCTCCTATTCCTCTCAATCCCATAGATATTGACAAACCGGTAAAACCATACTCTGCCTTTTTCCGTTCAATCATATTGCACCGTGCCTCAAATGAGCGACGCAGATCACCCTTTGAATATCCCCAGATTACTGCAAGTGCATCATCTGGTGCTAAAAATGCATACGGAATACAATCCACATCATTCCCTTTTAAATATTCTGCAATACGTTCATCCGGAGTCAGCTCCGGCTTCATAGCTTTTAATTCAGCATATAATTCTTCTTTTGTCATCAATACTCATTCCTGTTTCATTTTTCTATTTCATTTTTCTGTACACAACATTTCCAATTCCCTGAATACCTTCTACAAAAACAACCAGTATCAACGCAATTGTATACATTACTTCATAATTAAAGCTCTGATATCCATATGTAATAGCTGCGCTTCCGATTCCTCCTGCGCCCATAGTTCCTGCCATGGCAGTTGCTCCAAGAATTGATATTGTTGCCAAAATTATTCCAGATATGATCGCCGGAGCCGCCTCTGATATAATTACTTTAACTATCAGCTGTGTATCTGATATTCCAAATGATCTCATAGCTTCCACAAGCGCCGGATCCACTTCCTGCATAGCTCCTTCAATCAATTTCCCAATAAATGCCGTTGCCGAAACTGTCAACGGTACTACCGCTGCCTTTACTCCAATCGATGTTCCCATCACAGCCTTTGTAAACGGCATCAAAAACACCATTAGTATAATAAATGGAAAAGATCGAACTACATTTACCACAAATGCCATGAGTCTGTAAATAATCCGATTGGGATACATTCCATTTTCATTTGTCACTAACAAAATAATTGCTACCAGGAATCCCAACAGTGTGCCTGCAATTGTTGTAATGATTACCATTTCAAAAGTTGCCTCAAAAGCAGGAATCATAATCATTTTCCAGAAGTTTCCTGCATTAGGTCCAAATAATGTCTGCATACGCTCTCCCTACTTACGTCTGTAAAATGTAATCTTCTCTTCTGTAAAATATTTTTCTACTTTCGAAGCTTCAGATACATCCACATTAATCATTAATAAGCCAAGTTCCTTTTCTCTGTACATTTCCGTCTTGCCACCGCATATTTCATATTCAACATTAAGATCCTTAGCAAGATGATACAATATTTTTTTAGATTTATCATCATCTGATAATAATATCTGATAGTTTGCTCCATCTTTTAACTGCACCTCAGCTGTTTCTCCGAGAAATCTCCTCAATTCCGGCGGCTGTTGGATAAACAGGTCTTCCACAGCTCCACTGAGTACCAATTTCCCATTTTCTAACAGTGAAACTTTCTGACATACCTGACGAACGACTTCCATCTGATGAGTAACTACTACAATCGTAATTCCCAACTGTTCATTAATCTGCTTTAGCAAATCCAGTATTGATTTCGTTGTCACAGGATCCAACGCAGATGTTGCCTCATCACTTAACAAAATCTTAGGATTCATTGATAATGCCCTTGCGATTGCAACCCTTTGCTTCTGTCCACCAGAAAGTGAAGATGGTTTCTCGTTTAATTTATCAACAATACCAACAATTTCTGCAAGTTCCCTTACTCTGGTATCTATATCTGTTTTACTGTATTTCCAACATCTCATTGGAAATGCAATATTTTCATACACAGTTTTCCTCGATAAAAGCGGAAACTGCTGAAAGATCATACCAATATCTTTCTGAAATAATCTTATTTCTTTTTTATCTAACGAATTTACTTCTACGCCGTCCACTTTAATACTTCCGGCTGTATATTCTTCCAGTCTGTTAATACAACGAAGGAGTGTTGATTTTCCCGCACCACTTCTTCCAACCAGACCATAAATCTCTCCATCTTGTATCTGAAGATTAATATCAGTCAATACATTTAAATTCCCAAATGATTTTTTCAAATTAGTTATCTCTATCATTATTTTCTCCATAAACAAAAAATGCAGCATTATCTGCTGCATTTTTTCTTATTCTTACTCAGCTGGTTCAAAACCACTTGATGCTGGTACATTTGCTTTTGCAGCATCAGATGCATATGCGTCCATCATATCCTTTACCCAGTCTGCATCCTTATTTGCCTTCATAACACAAATGCCTTGTGCAAGGTCATTATTAACAAATTTCTTTAACAGATGTTCTGTCGGATCTACTCCGGCTTCAGCCATAGTATTAGATGTTCCAATAATAGCTGTGTAATCATCCATGTTTTTATATTTATTGCCGTCACCAGATACAAACTCGTAATTCTTCGGATTTTCTACAATATCTGCTACTGTATAGAATTCACCAGATGATGGCTCATCACTTAATGTAATCAATCCGGCTTCTTCAATCTGCTGCAACTGCTCGCTGATATTAGATGCATCCTCTGCAATACCAATTTTTCCACCTTCTGGAAGATCTTCCAATGTATCTGCTTTTGTTGAATATAATCCTGAATAATAATTATATAACTTTGGCTCTAACATAACGATATCCGCATTATTAGAATCATTGTAATTGTTCATATACGGTTCATGTTGATAGAAGTTTGCATCCAAACTTCCCTCTACCAATGCATCGTTTGGAAGTACGTAATCATCAAACACTTTGATCTCTACTTCGTAACCTTTTTTCTCAAGTTCTTCTTTTCCAGACTCAGCCAGATCTTTTGACACAGAGCTTGTACCCATTACAATCTTGGTTTTCTCACCGTTATCACTCTCTGTTTTGTCTGATTTGTCACTGTTGCTTCCACATGCAACCAACGAAACTGTCATTGCTGCAAGCAGCATAGCTGCTAATACTTTCTTTTTCATATTGCCCTCCCTATCTAGTCAATGATTACATTCAATATTATACTCCCACCCATTTGAGAAGTAAAATCGACAATTCCAATAATAATCTTCATTTATAGATTCTATCAATACATGATAATTTTTATCAGTAAAGGCGAATGCCAACCCTGACACCCGCCTTATTCCTACACAATATTTTAGTCGATTGTCCACTTGAGCAGACGTTCTTTTATCTTCTCAAATATCTGCATCACAACCACCAATACAATTACCATGAATACAAATCCAACCCAGGTATTTGCGAATACTCCAAGTTCGGAATTCTTTTTTACAAAATAACCCATTCCGGAACCACCGCCATACATCTCAGCGAATACGAGCATTACAAATGAACTTCTCAGTGAATTTACAAATCCAGCCAGAATCGACGGGCTTGCTGCTGGCAATATTACCTTCACAAAGCGCTTTACCCCTGTCAGTTCCAACGTAGCTGCTTTATCCAGATAACGCTTATCGATCGTCATGATTCCCGTAATTGTAGCAAATAATGTTGCCCATACAATATTATATACAACCAGAAATACGGATGCTGAAAACAAACTCGGTGACAGCAACAATACAAACGGCGATAACAAAATCGATGGAATTACACTAAATGCATAAATTACCGGATGCAACACTTCACGAATCTTTTTATTCATTCCCATGATTGTACCAAGCACAACTGCTACCACCAGAGAAATGATCACAGATGGGATCAGCAATCTGAATGATGCGAACATATTTGTCAGCATCTCATGCTTGTTCGACATAAAGGCTGTCACAATCTTTTCCGTTGCCGGAAACAAATACGGATTCAGTTTCTTCACATCTGCCACATAGTAGTATGTAAACACTAATCCGACGAAGATCAACGCTGTAATCCAATATTTTTTTACAAAGCCTGTAATCGTTTTCATTTACCCATCTCTCCTAAAATATACTATTTGTCATTTTCTTCAAAGAATTTCTGCTGTGCATCGTAGAAGTCCGGTGCCTCATCGCCGTAAGCATCTTTCGCTTCAGACAGAGCTTCTTCATAAAGATCTGTGTTAATATGATCTTCAATGTTGATCTGGCAGTCATCACCAAGGTATCCTGTCTTGTCAAGGATGCCCCATGCACGTACAACGCTGTTCTTAAGTGGATCAACGTTTACAAAGTAATGCTCGTCATCCAGCATGTATGCTGCAACATAGTCATCATCCTGACCGATCTTCTTAGCATGCAGAGAAACAGCCTCTTCCTTATTAGCCTCATACCATGACTGAGCACGAAGTAATGCGCGGATTATAGCCTTTACTGTATCAGGATTATCATTTACCCACTCTGTCTGTCCAACCATACGGCAGCAAGAGTAGTTTTCCATGATCTCGCTCTGGTAGCTTACGATCTCGATCTCGCCAGCGTCTACCAGCTCTTTGATACCATAGTTGTTCTGTGTTCCCATAAGAGCGTATTTTACTTCACCGTTCTGTACAGCAACAAGAGCATCATCATAGCTTGAGTATACTTTCCAGTCTACTACATCCAGAGGATTGTCATATCCAAGATCCATAACCGCACCTGTGAATGCAAAGTAGCTTGGATTTACAGCCACAGACTCACCGATGAATGACTCAATACCGTTCCACTCTGTTCCTGCTTTTGCGATAACCGGCATACAACCTTCTACCATGTGTCCGCCGAAGATTGTAAGGTCTACACCCTGTGCGATCTGCTGAAGTGGGTTAGATGTACCTGCATTTGATACTACGTCTACCTTACCAGCCGCAAGAAGTGCCATAGCATCCATGTTCTGTGTAGCTTCTACCGGCTCGATCTTGATTCCTTCGTCTTCAAAGTATCCTTCTTCCTCTGCGATCGTTACCAGAACGTTACCACTTGAACCATAGTTCCATTTTACAGTTGTAAGTTCATCCTTAGATTCTGTGTCAGCTGATTCTGCTTTCTTGTCGCTTGTGTCTGTGGCTTTGTCACTGCCAGCACATCCTGCAAGTCCAAAAGTCATGCCGAGTGCTAACACCATTGCTAATACTCTCTTCTTCATAATCTTTCTCCTTCTAAAAAATAAATAAACCTACCACATTACCCATCTGATGGTCAGCTACTCCATTCATTTTCGGATAACGCATTATATATAACAGGCGTCCCTGTATATACCATAATTAGCTCCGCTCATCCTTACGCATCGCCATTTTAAATATGTGTCGTTACATCTTTGTTGATCTGATTGATCAATGTCATCCGCAGCTTCATCATTTCCATATTTTCAAACAATGTGTCACGAGTCGGATGCTGTTCTTCCGGAATCGTAACATCATAAATAATATGACTCGGTGACTGTCCAAGTACCAGAATACGGTTCGCCAGTAGAAGGGCTTCATCCACATCATGTGTTACGAAAAATACCGTTTTCTTCTTTTCTTCCTGTGCCCAGAGTTCTCGGATCAAATCCTGAAGTCTTGCACGAGTTACCGCATCCAATGCGCCAAACGGCTCGTCCATCAACAGGATTGGCGGATCAATACTAAATGCCTGTGCGATTGCACATCTCTGCTTCATACCACCAGACAGTTCTTTCGGAAGCTTCTTATATACTGCTTCATCCAATCCAACAGCTTTTATCATGTTGATAGCAATTTCCTTTAATTCCTTTTTATCCCTTTTCGGGAACTTCTGTTTCAATGCCAGCATGATATTTTCACCTGCTGTCATCCACGGAAACAGACCGTAATCCTGGAATACCACTCCCTTGTTGAGGCTCGGGCTACCGATCACCTCACCATCATTCAAAATCTCGCCCTCTGTTGCCGTCTCAAGACCAGCCAACAGACGAAGAAGTGTACTTTTCCCACATCCGGACTGTCCCAGAATGCAGACAAATTCTCCGTCTCCAATCTCCGTATTAATATCTTTTAAAATTAATTTGCCGCCACTTTCATATGCAAATGATAAGTTGTTAATCTTAATACTACTCATGTATAAAAGCCTTTCTCTCTTTCAAAATCCCATCCATAATACGCTTCGCACCAATCTCTACATTCTCTCTCGAAGTGGCAAGATTCATGCGGATAAATCCATTAAACTGTTCACCACCGAACCAGTCTCCAAAGTCTACCGCCAGACGGCATTTCTTCTGTATAAACTCTCTCGTATCTTCCGGCTTCACATATGCCCGCAGATCAATCCATACCAGATAAGTACCTTCCAGCGGGGTTACCACAATCTCCGGAAGATTCTCTTTAAACAGCTCTCTCAAATACTGATCGTTATCGACAATCTGCTTCTTTACTTTATCAAGCCAGTCCTGACCGCCTTTGTAAGCCGCCTCCGCAGCCACAAACCCAAACGCATTACCTGTCATCAGACGGATTCTCTTAGCGAAATCATCCCATCTCGCACGAAGCTTTTCATCCGCAATGATCATAAATGAATTCTGACCTCCCGCGAGATTAAATGTCTTGGACGGAGCTGTGATCGCAACCATTTCATCCCAATGCTCTGTTGCCTGGTAAGACGGTATCTGCACTTTGTCACCAAACACAAAATCCTGATGAATCTCATCGGAGATTACATACACATGATGTCTGTGACAGATTTCAAACATCCTTGTGAGTTCTTCCTTCGTCCAGACTCTTGCCACTGGGTTATGTGGTGAGCACAGAATAAACGCTTTTACATCGTTGTCTATTATTTTCTTTTCAAAATCCTCAAAGTCAATCGTGTATTTACCATCTTCATTCACCAGTTCCGATGTGATCAGCTTACGTTCGTTATTTGTTACTGCCTGCAAAAATGGATAATACACAGGAGTCATTACGATCACTGCCTCGTCTGGCTCTGTCAGAATCTGGAGCATCCAGTTAAATGCAGCTACCACACCCGGTGCGAAACGCAGCCATTCTCTTTTCACTTCGAAATTAAAATGTGCCTTTTCCCAGTTAATAAATGCATCATAATATCCATCTGGAATCCGATAATAACCAACTGTTCCAAAATCCACATAATCATGTAATGCTTTCTGAACACATTGCGGAATCTTAAAATCCATGTCAGCAACCCACATAGCGTGAAGTCCTTCCTCGCCAAACATCGCCGTCTGACCATCCCACTTATTACAGTTAGAATTTCGTCTGTCTACATATATCAGTTCTTCCATCATTTCCACTCCTTGCACATCCTTTATTCAGTTTTTATTCTCCGAAATAAGACACAAAAAAATTGTCCTTTTCCATATTCTCATAGCATGTATGATTTTCACCTGGGTGTCCGCATACGTGTAAGTAGCTGGGGGAAGGACAACTTAAAATCTTTTGTTTCTTTCTATTAAAAATTATATCAAATTTAAGAGAGTGTGCATAATAGGTTTTTCACATCTATTAATAGATGTCATCTATAAACACACGCTACTTCAGCAGATAATTATAATTAGTCTCCGCGCAGAAATGTTCCATTTAAATCATCATTTTGCGGTAATCCTAATGGATATCATCAGCATTTTCTTTTACCATTTTCTTATATTACATTTCTATTTAATTCACATAAATTATTTTTATTTTTCAACATAAAGTTCTTGATCAGTTCACATAGTTATGCTATATTGTTTCTACCCGGTACCGTAATCTTCATTTTTCACATTGCAAAGCATCGTTTATGATGATATACTATTCTAAACGAAAATGCTTTCACCATTCATACACGGAGGTATTTTCTTATATGACAACAGCTACATCCTTGCAGCCAGGCACGCTACTACTACAACGTGAAATTTACCTGAGTATTCTAAAAGACCTCACTATCATGGACGATATTTTTATGCGCAACGTTCTAAAAGACAGTGCCTGTACAGAATACATATTAAAGGTCATTATGGACCAGGATAATTTAAAATTAGAAGACCAGATCCTTCAGGCGGACTACAAAAATCTTCAAGGACGTTCTTCCATACTTGATTGCATAGCCTTAGATAATTCCGGCAGAAAATATAACATTGAATTTCAGAATGCAGACAGCGGTGCCTCTTTGAAAAGAGCCCGCTATCACGGTAGCTTAGTGGATGCCACCACATTGGAAACTGGTCAGGTTCCTAACGATCTACCTGATACCTATATCATTTTCATTACGACAAATGATACCCTTGGATTCAATCTACCAATCTGTCACATTAACCGAATATTCGAAGAAACCGGGCAGTCTTGCCCTGATCAACTACATATCATCTATGTTAATTCATCTGTCCAGGATGATACTGCCCTCGGCAGACTTATGCATGACCTGCATTGCCCCAATTCACAAGATATGTATAGCAAGATTCTCGCTCGAAGAGTAAAAGAACTAAAAGAAACGCAAAAAGGAGTTGATATTATGTGTGATAAATTAAATGAACTGATTGTAGAAGAAAGAAATGAAGGAATCTTAATTGGTGAAGCTCAAGGTGAAAAGCGCGGTATCCTAATCGGAGAAGCCCAAGGTATCCTGCATACCCAAAAAGAAACAGCAAAAAATCTGCAACATATGGGCATGGCTCTGGAACAGATTTCCCTGGCTTTGAATGTCAGTGTCCAAATGATTCAGGAATGGCTTTCTGCTGACTGTGTATCAGTGAAATAGTATTAAATTCAAGTCGAACGTCCGTGAGACTTGGCGCGTGATTCTAGTCAGCGAAGCTGACATATTCCTATCAGAATCACTGCGCATCCTCGCGGAGCGTTTATCTCAGTCGAAGATTGGACTCCCACTGAGACAAATTTGCTATTACTCACCACCTGAAGAGGTGGGAGTCTTCTCGACCGAGATAAAAATGTGCTGTTATTCTCATAATTTCAAACAATCACAAGTATAACAGCACATTTTTATTCTTTATGCTTCTTTAATTGCATTCAATTCTTTCAATATATCCATCGCCACCTGATAAGACTTACGGAATGCATATGTTGATGATCTTACCGGACTGGCAAGTACCACCAGATCCTTGATACCTACGCCTTTGATCTTCATGCGTACTTTCAGCTTTTTGATAACCTTAACCGTCTTTTTATCTTCTTTCAGATGTACCAGTTCTTCCGGTGTAAGCTCAGGCTCACAAATCAGCATATATCCCATCAGATCTTCATAATGATAGATTTCCGGTCTGCTGTATTCTTTTGAAACTGTCGGATTTCCAGAAATACAGAACTTCTTATTCTGCTCATCGATCAGTAACAGTGACTGTATTTTACGGGTAACTACAAAACCATCTTCGCCCAGATCAATCGGAACCGCATTTGCCTTATATGTTTTTTTCAGTTCAGCAAGTGTTTTCTTTGTAATGGTCTCTGTAAATCCATTACTTACTACAGCGTAGCACTTCTTACATACTACACCATCCTGACAATGGAATTTTCTAAATCCAAGTTTCTCTCCACAGATATCACAATTTCCAGCCATAATTCTCTCCTGACATTTCTAACGAGGTAATTCCCATTTTATACTATTGAGTCCTGTAATCAATACGTATTATAGAATTCCTTCGGATTGTTTTGTGCTTTGCACTCCACTAGCATCACCATATTATACATGATATAACGATAAAAATCGAGTAGGATTGCTCCTACTCGATTCATATCTTTTGATTCTTTAAACCGTTGTTACAATTAAGCAACCAGAATGTTGAAGAATCCACATACAACACCAACTACTACGATTAACAGAATAATCTTGATAGATGTCCATTTCTTCTGCATCAGACCATAGATACCCATGGTTGCTGCCAGTGGAAGAATGTTAGGAAGTACTGCGTCAAACAGGCTCTCCTGCAGTGAGAAATCTGATCCTGATGTAGAAATCGTGATACCACATTTAACTTTTACATAGTTAACGATCAGACCACCCATTACCATACAACCCATGATAGAAGCTGCTTTCAGAAGCTTGTTCAGAATTCCTTTTTCTAGGAAGTCCATGATAGCCTCACTACCGGCATTATATCCAAACATAAAGTTAAGATATGAGAAAATATATGTAATGAAGAACATCAGTACTGCGTAAATAATTGCTCCCCAGATGTTTCCATCACCGGAACGTGTAATATCAATACACAGAGCCAGCAGAATCGGGATCAAAACTCCCTGCCAAATAGTATCACCAACACCAGCAAGAGGTCCCATCAGGGAAGTCTTGATATTTGTAATGAATTCATTCGGAATATCGTTGCCCATAGCTTTTTCCTCTTCAAGAGAAATAGCCAGACCAAGGATACATGAACCAAACTCAGGATGTACGTTGAAGAACTCCATTTCACGAGTCATTACATCAATCTGTTTTTCTTTGTTATCCGGGTATAAGTATTTTACTACCGGAAGGAATGTGTAGGCACAAGCCATACCCATCATACGCTCATAGTTGTAACATGTCTGAACCCAGGTCTCCCAGATTAAGGAGGCTCTAAACAGGGCTTTCTTAGGAATCAATCTCTGTTTCCATTCTTTCTTTGCCATTTCGCTCTACCTCCTCTTAGTCTTCATCCGGATCATAATCCGGGTCGTATGCTCCATCAGCTGGTGCTCCAGCTGTAGCAGCTACTGCTGTCTTTCCACCTGCAAGCTGAATGTAGATGATAGCCATGATCAGACCTACAATACCCTGCTCGATCAGTGTCATTCCAGAAACTGTTGCAATCATAAATCCTAAAAACAGGAAGATACGAGCCTCGCCTTTGAAGATGTACTGCAGTGTGATTGCAATACCAAGTGCAGGCATTAATCCACCGATTACCTGGAAGATCTGCAGTGGCTTACCAGCACACATATCGATGAATGACTGAATGTAGTCAGCACCAAAGTATGCAGCCAGTGTACAAGGAGTTACACAGATAATTGCAGAGAAGATCTGTGGCAGGATTACGTTTGACAGGTACAGGTTATTGAACTTACCTTCTGCAACCCATTTATCTCCCATATGTACGAATACAGAGTCAATTGTCATACGCAGATACCATACGATTGTTCCCAGCAGACCAATCGGAACTGCGATTGCAAGAGCTGTATCTGCATCAAGGTTACCAGTGATTGCGTATGCAACACCAAGTACACCTGCCAATGCCATATCTGCAGGCATTGATCCACCAGCGGAAATAAATCCGAGGTATACCAGGTTGATTGTTGCACCTACAACCGCACCTGTTACAGGCTGTCCCAGCAAACATCCTGTAAGAAATCCACAAACCAGTGGTCTCTGGAGTGTCCAAAGTCCAACGAATGGAAGGTTTGCTTCAGCGAGCCAATAAATGATTCCACAAAGAATCGCTACACCTAAACTCATTTTTCATCTCTCCTTTTTAGTTATTGAGTTTTTTATAAGCCAAAGTTATCTTTAGCTTTTTTTAACGCATCATCAATCTTGACGACTGACTGTTCCGGAACGAGCTGGTAATATACATTAACGCCAGCTTTCTGCATTTCCTCACACGCCAGAACTTCTTCAGGATTTAATGCTACGTTATTAATGAATGGCTGTCTCTCTCCACGGATACCAGCTCCTCCGAGGTTAACCTCTTTCAACGGAACTCCCGCTTTGATCAGACGATTGTATGTAGTCGGAGTCTTTGCTAAAAGCAGAAGTCTCTCTCCAGGCACACCCTGAACCATCAGTTTCTCAGCTGCCTTTTCTACATTGTATACGATTACTTTTGTACCAGCCGGAGCCAGTGCCTTTACTACACGTACATTAAAAGTATCCTTTGCAACTTCATCATCAATAATAATGATTTTGTTTGCTTTGAAAGTTGGTGTCCATGCTGTTACCACTTCTCCGTGGATCAGACGGTCATCAACACGGGCCAATACGACATTTCTCATCTCTGCCATCTTATTCGTCCTCCTCGTCATCATCAGAATCCATTAACATTTTTCTAACATCCACGTAGCTGTCTGCAGCTGCGTTGATTGCCGCTTCACACAGTCCCTCACAGGTTGCTCCCTCGAAATCACGTTCCAGCACGATTGTCATCAGCATTGCCAGATTGGTTCCAGTCACATGATAAACGTCGTAGTCTCTTGTGAGCGATACGACTGCATTGAACGGAGAGCCATGTTTCAACTCTGTCAGGAAAATAATATTTTCCGCTCCGTATTTCTCAATTTCCTCTCTTAATACCTTTGTCAGATCATCAATTGTCTGCTCTGGATATAAAGAATATGCAGCAATATTTGTCTGCTCCCCAAGAAGCATCTGTACCGTGTTCAACATTCCTTTTGACTGTTCTCCATGAGAAACCAGTACTACACGAATTTTTGAATCAGCCATTGTGTAACTCTTCCTTTCTCTATCTGTCTATTTACTCATCACAAGCCAGCTCGTGCTTACGGTTTAGAGAGAACCAGCGTACCTGTTATGACGCACAATCTTTGTCGTCATATGCAACGTGGCTTATGCTGTTATCAATAATAACATCTTTCTCAAGAGACTCGGACTTAATATATTTCGCCATAATTACGCAATATGCGAAATGCCCTCTTCAGTCATTTCGCACAATAATTGCAAGTCCCTCAGATATGCATCTGACAGTTTCCACAATTTCACTCAAACAACCACACTGTAATAGAGTAATTACTTAATTATGGATTTACGCAATTACTCTATTACTTTTTTTCGCGTTATCGCCAAATACTCGTAATATCTTCGGATAATTCTTTATATTATTAATGATAAGCTGTAATATGTATTATTATATATTAAGCTGTGGTTTGTATTATTCCATTTATTTGACTTTGGGCTTAACTATTGAGAGGTGTATAATATTGCTATTAAACCAACGACAATTAGAAATTTTACTAGAATTATTTGAAAAACCGGAAGTTTATATGACTGCTTCCTACTTTTCCAGTAAACATCAGTGTAGTCTGCGCACAATCCAAAATGATATACGGCAAATCAAAACTGAGCTCGAATCAACAAATTGCGTAATATTCGAGTCTACTACGCGAAAAGGCTGTAGAATCTTAATTCAGGATTCTTCCCTTTTCTCTGCATTAAAAGACTCTTATTATCAACAGTTCAGTTCTGCAACATTGAACTATCCAAACGGAAGAGTCAATCAGATCTTGCATCTGTTATTAAAGGAACATCGTGCCATTTCACTTTATGATCTGGAATCTGCTGTATTTGTATCTCGTTCTACTTTGTTAAATGACCTGAAAGGCGTGTCCGAAGTAGTTGCCAGATATAATCTGGAATTATTACGCAGTTCTAATAAAGTAATTATTGATGGAAGCGAAATTAACAAACGCCTTTGTCTGATGGATCAGAATCTGATTATCACAAATACCGTTGCTGCTTTATCTGAACAAGGTAGTAATTCTTCTATCGAAAAGATAAAAAATATACTTGTAGAAACATTCGTCTCGTTCAAGCATCCAATTACAGAAGCATCATTAAATAATGCGATTATTCAGTTGTATGTCGCATTAGAACGTATGCAGGACTGGTTCTTTATTGAACCATCCGATATGGAGATTGCCGAGAATCTGGAGCCGGAATATACGATTTCCAAAGAAATCTTCAGCCGGATAGGTAAAGAATTCTTCCTTCGCATTCCTGAGACTGAGATTAATTACTTTGCTTTATATATGAAGGGGCAAGGAAGCTTCAATTCTTCCGATGTCATTTCTTCCGATGTAGATAAGTTGATTCTGGATGCATTAGAAGAAATTCGTGACCAGTATAATATTGATCTTACTGACAATCTGAATCTTCGTATTGCATTGTCATTACATACTGCGTCACTGATTGTACGTATCAAATACAACATGCAGTTAAAGAACCATCTGGTAGATTATATCAAACAGACATTCCCGCAGGGATATGATCTTGGTATTTACTTTGCTTCGCATTTGCAGAAAGTATTTCATAAAAAAGTGACGGATGATGAGATTGCTTTCCTTGCAATTCATCTGTACACAGCTCTTGCAAACCAGCATCAAGAAGGCGAAAACAAGAAAGTGCTAGTAATATCTTCCATGCGCCAAAGTGAAAATATCCTACTGAAGCAGACACTTTTGAACTGGTTCTCTGATATTACTTCAGAGCTTACATTCAAGACACCAGAACAGATTGAAGATAAAGATATGGATGATTATGACATTTTTCTCACAACGGAACGCAATCATTATTACGATGCCGGACTTGCCTTTTATGTGGATCCTTTCCCAGGACAGCAGGATTATCTAAACCTGAAGCTTGCAATTGATGGTTTCCAGAGCATTGAAGATATTACCTCAATATTCTACAAAGATCTGTACAGTATCGGTGATGGCAAAAAACGTGAAAAAATCGTTGAAAACATGTGTCAGAAATCCAGTGAATACTTCGAACTGGACGGAGCTGAATTCAAAGATGCAGTCTTCCAGCGTGAAAATATGCGTAGTACCTACTGGGGCAATGGTATTGCCGTACCGCATCCATTGACTGCTGTATCTTCCGACTCTTTTGTAGCTGTTACGGAATTGCCGCAGGCAGTTGTATGGGATGATCAGAAAAATATGGTCAATCTGGTTTTGTTGGTCTGTGTCGGCAAGAACAGTTCCAAGGCTTTTCAGTTGTGGAACTATCTGGCCAAAGTATTTTCAGACAAGCACTTCGTGGAACGTCTGCTTCCGGATCCGAGCTATGAACATTTTATTGCGCTTCTGAAAGAAGCAATAGCCGGAAGTTTTCAAAAATAAACAGGAGGTCATTACATGACAGTAAAAGAGGCATTAGCCCAAACACAGAAAAAAAAGGCTGGCTTGATTAATAAAGCCTCTGTTAATTACGCTGAGACTTTGCTGCTTCCAGGTGAAAAACCTGAAGCAGCAGCCATTGCCAATATTTATACACGCCGTGATAAATTCCCGGGAATCGTTGTAATTACCGATCAACGAGTCATCGCTGCATGCGGAATTCCGGGTATCAAACGCGACATCTGCATGAATATCCGTGATCTGGAGAATTGCGAAGAGACCAGCATGATCATGCAGTACAAAGTAACTTTCCGTACCAGAAAGGAAGCCTTCGCCATGAGCGTAGATCCTGACGTAGGTGCCAACCTCTCTCCGCACGTTGCAAGAATTAACGGAGACGATCTTACTTCATTAAAGTTAGACGCTCGCGGAAATATCTTAAATGCCAGCTTTTTCAAACAACAACGTCTAAATCAGCAGCGTAAGAAAAAAGCCAAAGAATTCTCTGACAAAAAAGAGATCGAATTACAGAAAAAAGCTTCTATGGATTTTAACTCCGATGACTTCAACGAATAGACATTAATAAGGAGATTCATTATGGATTACATTATCAGTCCCTCCGTCATGTGTATGGATCTTATGAACCTTGGCGAGCAGATTAAGACACTTAACAAACACGTATCGATGTATCATGTAGACTTTATCGATGGCGTGTATCTCAAGAATTTTTCCATCACGCTGCCATTTATCGCGGCCATGCGCAAGATTACAAACGCTGCCCTCGATATTCACGTAATGTTAACCGATCCATTCTATTATCTGGATGATATGATCGAAGCCGGAAGCACTTATCTGTCCTTCCATTCGGAAATGCTCATGAATGAAGCATTCCGCACAGCGCACTACCTGCACAAACACGGGCGCAAGCTTGGCGTAGTCCTGGTACCGGGCGCTCCGATTGAAATGATCTATCCTTACATTTCACATCTGGACAAGATCACCGTCATGATGGTCGATCCGGGATTTTCTGGAGGTATCTTCGTCCCGGAAGCTCTTGATACCGTTCGTAAGCTGAAGGAATTAAGAAAAGAAAAAGGCTATCATTACATCGTAGAAGCTGATGGACAGTGTAACGAAAAACATTTCACGGAATTAAAGCAGGTCGGTGTGGAATCCTACATTGTCGGCAGCGGATTATTTGGTCTGATGAAACAAGGACTGACATTGGACGAAGCTTATTACCAGCTTATAAGAAATATTGAAAATGCATAAATTATGATAAAGAAAAAGACAGTGTTTCAAGGATGATTGTCCATCCACAAAACAATGTCTTTTTTTGCTTCCCTTCAGAGCAACCTTCAAATTGCTATACAGCACTTTGAAGGTGTAGCGTATCCGCCAAATAGATTTTACAGGAAAAAGTCTCATTTGTGCAAGCACAATTTGCCTTTTCCTGTAAATCTGCTTGTCTCTGAACGGTCGCATATTAGGATACTATAAATAAGTAAATTAGGCTTCCTCATTTACGAATGCTACTACCTTTTTAGCAAGATCCTCTGTCACACCAAGGTCAGCCATCATAGACAGCATTGTGTAACGTGCGCGAGTCTCTTTTGCGTAAAGCATTGCATTATACAGACGGTCATCATCAAATCCAATCTGTGATGGAAGGTATGGAGCATCCAGACTCTTCAGGATCTCGATCATACGAGCTGCTGTTGGCATGTTGTCATCCATCAGTTTAACGATCTCATCCCAGTGAGCTTCGATTGCATCGATACGTTTCAGTCTGCCATTCACCTCATTCTTCTGAGATTCATGCTCCAGTGCAATGATAGAGCTTGCAGATGCACCGTATACTTCATTGATCTTAGCTTCCCATGCTGCCTGATCGTAAGCTTTTGCTTTTTCACGTGCTGCATCGAAGTCTGGTCTGTTCTCACGCAGGAACTCTGTCATCTTCAGGATCATAACTGTACCTACAGCTACCTTTGTACCGTGAAGTACCGGGATCTTGCCTTCCTGAAGTTCCAGTGTCTCCCAGAAATGACACATATGATGCTCGCATCCCGCTGCCGGACGAGAGTTACCGATAAAGCTCATTGCTACACCAGTAAGTACAAGTCCTTCCATAATGTCTCCGATTACCTTCGGATCTCTTGATGCTACGTTATCAGCGTCAGCTAATACATTTTCAATACAATCTGTTACGAGATTTACGATCTCATCACAGTAGTACTCATCATTAACTACCTTAGAGATTCTCCAGTCATTCAGACATGTGAATTTACCAAGCAGATCTCCAAGTCCTGCAGATACCATTCTTGCAGGTGCTCCACAAAGAATATCTGTATCTCCGATAATAAACAGCGGTGTCTGAGCCGGGATTGTTGTCTTCATGCTGTTGATGATCAGAGCTGCTCCTGAAGAAGCAAATCCATCCATCGGTGCTGCTGTTGCAACGATTGCATAAGGAACTCCCATCTGGAAGCTGAAGAAACGGCACATATCGTTGATAGAACCTGTTCCTACTGCTACAACCAGATCACAATCTCTGTCTGCATCAATCATAAGTTCTCCCAGTGCTTTCTCGTCCGGGATAAATCTCTTTCCCTTGAATACATGTGCTTTTGCTTTGATTCCGGCATCTTTCAGGATGTTCATTACTTTCTCTCCCGCAATACCGTATGTAATCTCATCACATGCGATGTATAAATTCTTAAATCCGTATTTCTCTACATATTCTGGCAGTGCCTTCATAGCTCCTGCGCTAACTGTTACACCTTCCAGTGTAGTAGAATGTGTTCTTCCACATGAACAATCAAATGGTTTTCCAAGATAATCTGCAAGCTTTAATGTCTTACTCATCACACTAACCTTCCTTCAATTTAATAAAATCTGTTCTCTCTAAAAACGCAAACCAAAATTACAAGTCCACGCTATCCTTAACCTAGTCTATCAAACATAAAGCTTCAGACACTCCGAATAAAATTCGCAATGCAAAATATTTTTTTAACGACTTGCGCAAAAAAATTGCGTAATTGATATTTCAATTACGCAATCATTATTTGTAAGCTATTTCCTGCATTACCACACTGATTTATTTTTCCACTTCCCAATTTAGATCAGATTCATTGCCTGATTTACCGATTTTACGCCAATGACTTCAATTCCTTCGATCTTTTTCAGCATATCTTTGGACACCTGTGGCATAATACATGTTTTAAATCCAAGCTTTCTTGCTTCTGCCACACGCTGTTCCGGCATACTCACCGCACGCACTTCGCCGCTCAGTCCCACTTCACCGAATACGATCGTCCCGGCGAGATCGACTGGTTCTTGTAGCTGGACACGATCGCCATGACAATTCCCAGATCGATCGCAGGCTCATTCATGCGGATACCACCCGCAATATTGATATATGCATCGTAATTCGAAAGCGGAAGTCCCACTCGCTTTTCCAGCACTGCCATCAGCAGGTTCACTCTATTATAATCTGTACCTGCTGCTGTACGCCTTGGCATACCAAAATTACTCCGACACACCAGTGCCTGAATCTCCATCAGAATCGGGCGTGTTCCTTCCATTGAGCATGCCACGACTGATCCGGATGCATCCTCCGGGCGACCGTTCAACATATATTCCGACGGATTCGGCACTTCCTCCAGTCCGGTCTCCCTCATTTCAAACACACCGATCTCATTGGTGGATCCAAAACGGTTCTTCACGCCTCTCAGAATACGATATGACGCATGACGGTCTCCTTCAAAATACAGCACGGTATCTACCATATGCTCCAACACTCTCGGCCCTGCACGGTACCTTCCTTGGTCACATGACCTACAATAAATATGGTAATATTTAATCCCTTTGCAATCTGCATCAGCGTATTAGTCGCCTCTCGCACCTGCGACACACTTCCCGGTGCCGCTGTCACTTCCTCACTGTACATGGTCTGAATCGAGTCAATCACTGCCACCGCCGGATGCTCTCTCTCGATCACCTGGCGAATTGTTTCCAGATTCGTCTCACACAACAACAGCAGATGGTCACTGAATGTCCCCATCCGATTCGCTCTCAGTTTAATCTGCTTTAATGACTCCTCACCGGAAATGTAAAGCACCTTTCGTCCCTGATCTGATAACCGCTTACACACCTGCAACAGCAAGGTTGACTTCCCGATTCCCGGATCTCCACCAACCAACACCAGTGATCCCGGTACGACTCCACCGCCCAATACACGGTCTAATTCCTCAATCTCCGTCTGCATCCGGTCTTCCTGATCGGTAGACACGCTGGATAATGTCACAACCTCTGCTTCACGCACTGTATTCTTTGCAGCCGTACCCTTTGATACCGTCACCTTTTCCTCTACAAATGTATTCCATTCCCTGCACATCGGACACTGCCCAAGCCATTTGCTTTCTTCATGTCCGCAGTTCTGGCAGAAATATATACTCTTTTTCGCTTTCGCCACCCGGTTACCTCCCATTAACATTATGCTGTTGAACTCACAAGTCCCCAACTATGATGCAACGAGGGGCCGCAATCTGCTGCCCCTCGCAATCTCTTACATATTTTACTTATTTCTTTTTAACCTTGATTTCTACGGTTCTGTCCGGATCCATCTCAGCACTCACGCTGATCTTACCACTCAGGTTCGTCTTCATGGTTCCAATATTGACATCGTCCATGTAGATCACATACTCTGTATCAGCTTCAAGCTCCAGTGTTACCTGAATATCTTTATCAGCAGATACATTGAATACTACTTCATCTGCAGATGCTTTGAAGTTCTCTACCGCTGTTCCTGGCACGGATTCGTATACGAACATGCCGTTCTTTTCAAGCTTCGTGATCTCGTTAAAGGTCTTTACTTTATATATATCGCCCTGAAATTCGAATCCATCCAGTTTGGTCTTGGATCCCAATGTGTAATCTCCAAAGCTAAGTGTTCCGTCATTTTCTGCTCTCAACAGTTCTTTTACTACTGCCATAGTTTTATCCTCCTGGAATTTCTGTTCATCTAGCGCGTTCGTCGCTATACGCTCATTGTACCACATCGTTCCCCGTTACGCTTCAACTTTTACAAAGAATTTTATTTCTTTTTTATGAAGTCCCGCTTCTACATGATCGCCGGATTTAATCTCTCCGGACAGGATCGCATCTGCGAGTGCATCTTCTAACTGATTCTGGATCGCACGGCGGAGCGGGCGGGCGCCGTATTTCTGGTTGGTTCCGGTCTCTACGATGTGCTTCTTCACAGAATCACGGATGGTCAACGTGATATTAAGCTGCTCTTTAGCGCGCTTCGTTATTTCTTTGCACATGAGTCCTGTAATCTTCTTCATCTCATCTGATCCCAGTGAATGGAATACGATGATCTCATCGATTCGGTTCAGAAATTCCGGACGGAATACCAGCTTGATCTCATTCATCACGTTAGACTTCATACGCTTGTAGTCCGCACCTTTGTCTTCTTTGGTCACGAATCCAAGGCGCTTCGGGTCAATGATTGCCTGTGCTCCGGCATTGGAGGTCATAATGATTACCGTATTGCGAAAATCTACTTTTCTTCCCTGGGAATCGGTAATATGACCATCATCCAGTACCTGTAACAGAATGTTAAATACATCCGGATGCGCTTTCTCAATCTCATCAAACAGGACTACTGAATACGGATGTCTTCTCACCTGCTCAGATAACTGTCCGCCATCATCGTGGCCTACATATCCCGGAGGCGAACCGATCATTTTCGACACGCTGTGCTTCTCCATGTATTCAGACATATCTACCCGGATCATGGCATTTTCATCACCAAACAATGCCTCCGCCAGTGCTTTTGACAGCTCTGTCTTACCAACCCCGGTAGGACCCAGGAACAGGAAAGATCCGATCGGTCTGTTTGGATCTTTTAATCCGACTCTGCCTCGTCTTACTGCCTTTGCAACTGCTGTAACGGCTTCGTCCTGACCGATCACACGTTTGTGCAGTGTCTTTTCCAGCTTGCGCAGACGCTCGCTCTCTGATTCTGCAAGTTTCTGCACCGGAATCTTCGTCCACTCTGATACAACAGCAGCGATATCTTCTTCGGTAACTGTAACCTGACGGTCTTTATTCTTCTTCTGAAAACGGTTACGCGCCTGATCTAATTTCTTTTCTGCTGCAATCTGTTCTTTGTGGAGAGTCGATGCCTCTGTCATATTGCCTTCCCGGATTGCTTCTTCTTTCTGGACCTTCAGATTATCAATCACCTGCTCCAGTTCTTCGATACTGTCCGGCACTTTGAAGCCACGGAGGCTTACCTTTGAGCATGCCTCATCCAACACATCGATTGCCTTATCCGGCAGGAAACGGTCATTCACATATCTCACGGATAATGCGACCGCACTTTCCAATGCTTCCTGCTCTACCGTCACATGATGATGATTCTCATAACGACTCTTTAAACCTTCCAGAATCTCCAGACATTGCTCCTTGGTTGGTTCCTCCACCGTAACTGGCTGGAATCTCCGTTCCAGCGCTGCGTCTTTTTCGATATATTTGCGATACTCACCAATGGTCGTCGCACCGATTAGTTGGATCTCACTTCTTGCCAGCGACGGCTTCAGGATATTGGACGCATCCATGGCTCCCTCTGCACCTCCAGCACCGATAATGGTATGCACCTCATCCAGAAATAGAATCACATTACCTGCTGCCTTTACTTCCTGGATCAGCTTCTTCATACGCTCTTCAAATTCACCACGGTACTTGGAACCGGCGATCATGCTGGCAAGATCCATGGTAAATATCTTCTTCTCTTTCATGCCTTCCGGCACCAGTCCGCCGGAAATGCGCTGTGCCAGACCTCGATTACTGCGGTCTTGCCGACACCCGGCTCCCCTACGAGACACGGATTGTTCTTGGTTCTTCTGCTGAGGATCTGCATCAGTCTGCCAATCTCCTGCTCTCTCCCAATCACAGGATCTAACTTTCCCTCTGCTGCCTGTTCCGTAAGATCTGTACCAAACTGCTCCAGCACACCTTTCTTTCTTCCCTCACCCTGAAGATCTGACATATATTCATTTATATCTGCACCCACTGCCAGCATAATATCCTGATACAGCTTCTGCATATTCACATTTAACGTCTGCAGGATCCGGGACGCCACACAGTCAGCATCATTTAAAACAGCAAGGAGCAAATGCTCGGTTCCAACTTCTTTTGCTTTCAGATGCTGCGCTTCTCCTGCTGCCTCTTCTAAGATAAACTGCAGTCTCGGACTCTCCATCGGCTTGCCGGATATCTCCATATCTTCCGGCGGAGTCACCAGTTCATTCATGATCTTCAGCATGTCTTCCTCTTTGACTCCATTCATATCCAGCACCTGGCCGGCCACGCCGGAATAGATCTTGCTGAGCCCGATCAGCAAATGCTCCGTGCCGATATAAGGATGCTGCATCAGCTTCGCCGACTCAGCCGCAAGCTTCAGCACTTCCTGTGCCTGTGTTGTATAATTCATTCTGTATTATCCTCCTATCATCTCGTCATAGATCTCATCCACCATCTCGTGTACTTCTACTCTGCTGATATCCTTGCAGAGTCCTCTCGCCAACAGGATTCGAAGCTGTGCTCTCATCTTCTCCACCGCCTCGATCTTATTCACATCAAGAGAGATCACAGCTCCCTTCCTTCTGTCAAGCTGAATATATCCCTCCTGCTTCAGTACCGTATAGGCTTTGTTGACCGTGTGCATATTAATGCCCACCGTCTCTGCAAGCTGACGCACCGATGGAAGAGATTCACCCTCCTGTATCTCAGATGTGGCGATTCCCATAATGATCTGATTCCTGAGCTGTATGTAGATTGCTTCATCACTATTGAAGTCAATTTCAATAATCATCGTCTCATCGCTTCCTTTGTTACAATTTTGTTATACCCATAGTAGCACAGGCATTATTTCATTGCAACATCTGTTTCCGGACATACAGATAATATCCTACAAATGACAATGTTGCCATCAGCCACGTCAGAGGATAAACCGCTGCCACCGCCTGCACACTGTGGAATACCCGGTCACTGATCTCCAGCATGAGAATACGGATTACACATAAGTTCACAATGACAATGACCATAGATGGCACCGACTTGCCGATTCCACGCACCACACCTCCGGTCACTTCAAACAGACTGTAGACAAAATACACCGGAAATGTCACGCTAATGATCCTCATTCCTTCTGCTACAACCTGCTGATCCGGACAGAATGCACTGAGGATCCAGTTACCTGCTGCTAATGCTGACCAGGATAACACCACCAGCACTGCTGCCGCGATTCCATTGCACACTAAAATACCTCTTTGGATGCGCTCATATTTACCCGCGCCATAATTCTGTCCGGTAAATGTGACCATCGCCTGACCGAATGCAATGATTGGCAGGCACAGCAGATTCTCTGCCTTGAAATATACTGCAAATGCAGCGATCACATTTTCCCCAAATCCGTTGATATGATATTGTACCACTACATTAGAAAGCGTGAGGATCATCGACTGGATCCCTACCGGAACTCCCACACAGATAATTTTGCCCAGCAGATCCCACCGCAGACGCTGACGAGTCAATATGCGATGATGAAGCATATGGATCAACAGAAATACTGCTGTCATGCTCTGGGAAAATAACGTAGCCACTGCGACTCCGGCAACTCCCCAGTCCAGCAATATCAGGAACACAGCGTCCGTAATCACATTCAGCACGCCTCCTGCTGCCAGTGCATGAAATGGAGTCCTGGAATCTCCCTGTGCCCGCAGGATACCGGAACACATGTTGTAAAGCACCATCGGGATTGCCGCCAGAAAATAAATCCTCACATAGAGAACCGCATCCGGAATGATATTAGCTGGCGTGTGAAGCCTGACTAATACTGCTTGGGAACAGGTCACACCGATCACCGTAAGGATTAGTCCTCCCACAGCTCCCGCCAGGACTGCAATCCATACGGATTCTTTCATATCTTTTTCTTTTTTCGCGCCAAAGAGCTGCGAGATTACGATCCCAGCTCCTACTGCCACTCCGGTAAACAGATTGATCAGACAGGTCACCAGAATACTGCTCGCGCCTACAGCTGCCGCCGCGTTCTTGCCAAGCACATTTCCCACAAAAAGCATATCTACCGTGTTATACAATTGTTGAAACAGGCTTCCCAGAAATAGCGGTATCGCAAACAGCACAAATCCTTTCCCGATACTTCCCTGTGTCAGATCATTGGTCTTCATTCTTACGTACTCTCCTAACTCAAACAGCCTGTGGCTCTCCACAGGCTGCTCTTTATCATCCGTAACCATACAGTTACTTTTATTAATATTTATAGCTCTATTCAAGAATGCCTCGGCATTCTTGCTGCGAGGTGCGCGTCATGCAATTGCATGACATACTTCAACTGCGCACCTCTGCAATCCTGCCGGAGGCTATATCAGCTGGGAGATTAACTCCCATCTGATATAGCTTTATGCTTCATCAATCGCCTTACCGATATCGTGACGCATATATTTGTTGGCAAACTGTACCCACTCGGTTGCCGCATAGGCATTGGCTCTGGCTTCTTTCAGATCTTTTCCCTTAGCAGTCACGCCAAGCACGCGTCCACCGTTGGTCACAAGCTGGTCTCCGTCGAATTTGGTTCCTGCATGGAAACAGTAATAGCCCTCATGCCTGTCAAATTCTTCCAGTCCGCTGATCGGAATGCCTTTCTCGTAAGATACCGGATAGCCTTCGCTCGCCAGTACCACACAGACAGCCGCATTGTCCTCGAACTGCAGATCTACCTGATCCAGTGTTCCATCGATACATGCTTCCATCACTTCGATGATATCATTCTTCATTCTCGGAAGTACAACCTGTGCCTCCGGGTCTCCGAATCTTGCATTGTATTCCAGCACCTTCGGACCATCCTCTGTCAGCATCAGACCAAAAAAGATAACTCCCTTGAATGGTCTGCCTTCTGCTTTCATCGCATCTACAGTTGCCTGATAAATATATTTCTCACAGAATGCTTCTACTTCTTTTGTATAGAACGGACTCGGAGAAAATGTTCCCATTCCACCTGTGTTCAGTCCTGTATCCCCATCTCCTGCGCGCTTGTGATCCTGTGCAGAAGTCATGGTCTTGATCGTATTGCCATCTACAAATGACAGTACAGATACTTCACGTCCGGTCATAAATTCTTCGATGACCATCTCATTACCGGCTGTGCCGAATTTCTTATCCAGCATGATCGTCTTCACGCCTTCTTTGGCTTCTTCCAGATTCTGACAGATCAGTACACCTTTACCCAGTGCAAGTCCATCCGCTTTTAATACGATCGGGAACTTCGCTGTCTCCAGATATGCGAGTGCTTTGTCCGGATCGGTAAAATTCTCATACGCTGCAGTAGGAATATTGTATTTCTTCATCAGATCCTTAGAAAATGCTTTGGACCCCTCCAGGATCGCTGCATTCTTGCGTGGTCCGAATGTGCGGATGCCTGCTGCCTCCAACTCATCTACCAGACCGCCTACCAGCGGATCATCCATACCTACGATCACCAGATCAATCTGCTGCTCTTTGGCAAATGCCACCAGCTTATCAAATTCCATTGCGCCGATCGGCACACATTCTGCCAGTGCAGAAATGCCCGCATTACCCGGTGCACAATATATCTTATCTGCCTTTTCACTCTTAGCGACGCAATAGCAGATCGCATGTTCTCTTCCGCCGCTTCCGACTACCAGTACTTTCATTCTATCTACTCCTTCTGTGTCATCTAATCCTCTGACACAATGGCTTTTCCGCCTGTCACACTGACCTTGCCGTGGGCGATCAGATCAATCGCTCTCGGAAGGATCTTCCACTCTGCCTGTTCCATTACACGTCTCTGAAGCACTTCCGGTGTATCTCCGTTCTGCACTTCCACTGCCTTCTGCAAAATGATCGGACCGGTATCCGTTCCTTCATCTACAAAATGCACCGTAGCTCCAACCACCTTCACTCCACGGGCAAGTGCTGCTTCGTGCACCTTCAGCCCATAGAAGCCGGTTCCGCAGAACGACGGAATCAGTGATGGATGGATATTGATGATCCGGTTTCTGTACTTCTGGATCATCTCCGGCGGAATCACTACCAGGAACCCGGCAAGTACGATCAGGTCCGGCTCGTAACTATCAATTGCTTTCAAAAATTCCTGATTAAATTCTGCCCTGGATGCATAACTCTTCGGAGAAATACATGCTGCAGATACCCCGGCATGCTCAGCGCGTTCCAATGCATACGCCCCTGGGTTATTACTGATCACACCTACGATTTCAGTATCTGTGATCTCTCCTGACTGCACGGAATCCAGGATTGCCTGTAGATTCGTACCGCCGCCAGATACCATCACCAGTACTCTTAGCATAATGTAACTCCTTTTTCTCCAGCCTCGATATGTCCGATCACATATGGCTGATCTCCGGCTGCCTTGATTGCTTCCATGGTCTTGTCCACATCTGCCGGATCAACTGCAACTACCATACCGATTCCCATATTAAATGTGTTATACATCATCTGCTCTGTGATATCACCTTTCTTTGCCATCAGGGTAAAGATCGGCGGGATCGGATAGCTGTCTTTCTCAACAACTGCACGTACACCGTCCTTCAGCATACGCGGAATATTCTCATAGAATCCACCGCCGGTAATATGGCTGCATGCCTTTACCGTAACGCCGGCATTCTTTACACTCTTCAGTGCTTTTACATAGATTCTGGTCGGCGCGATCAGTGCCTCACCAAGAGTCTTACCAAGTTCATCATAATAAGTATCCAGAGACTCTTTTGTCATCTCAAATACCTTGCGGACCAGTGAGAATCCATTGCTATGTACACCGGTAGATGCCATTCCGATCAGCACATCTCCGTCCTTCAGATTCTCGCCTGTGATCAGTTCTTTCTTCTCACATACGCCAACTGCAAATCCAGCCAAGTCATATTCTTCCTCCGGCATCAGTCCCGGATGCTCTGCTGTCTCGCCGCCGATCAGCGCCGCCTCAGACTGTACACAGCCCTCTGCCACACCGCTTACGATCGCTGCAATCTTCTCCGGATAGTTCTTGCCACATGCAATGTAATCCAGGAAGAATAATGGTTCTCCACCGGCACATGCGATGTCATTGACACACATTGCCACTGCATCGATACCGATCGTGTCATGCTTGTCCATCAGAAATGCAAGCTTTACCTTTGTACCACATCCGTCTGTACCGGAAAGCAGTACCGGCTCTTCCATCTCTTTGATCTTTGCCAGTGAAAACGCACCGGAAAATCCACCTAAACCGCCCAGTACTTCTGCACGCATGGTTCTCTTTACATGCTCTTTCATAAGCTCAACTGATTTGTAACCTGCTTCTATATCTACGCCCGCGTTCTTATAATCCATTTCGAATCTCCTTTATCTATTTTTTAGTAACAAATCAGCCCCGCCCGTCCATTCGCAGAACCGCACGTGTTCTGGCGGGGCTGAATAGTTACTATTTCTGTTCCATATATTCCTTATGTCCGAGTTTCTGAAGCTTTGCATCCTTACCCTGTACGGTCTCTTTCATCTCTGTCGTATATGCTTTCAGTCTGTCAAGGAGCTCTGGATCAGATACAGCCAGCATTCTGGCTGCCAGGATTGCTGCGTTCATGCCTCCGTCGATTGCTACTGTCGCAACTGGGATTCCAGGCGGCATCTGTACGATAGAATAGAGTGCGTCCTGTCCATCCAGATTCTTGCCGGACATCGGTACGCCGATGACCGGAAGTGGGAATATCGCTGCACACATTCCCGGCAGATGTGCTGCCATTCCTGCGCCCGCAATAATTACTTTATAGCCTTTCTCCTCTGCTGATCCCGCATATTTAAAAAATACATCCGGCTCACGATGTGCGGATATGATCGTCATATCATATTCGATTCCAAGTTTATCCAGCATGTCAGCGGCTTTGCTCATTACTTTTAAGTCCGAGTCACTGCCCATTACGATTCCTACTTTTGGCATCTTTTTCATCCTTTCTCTTCCGAAAATGTGTCTGTTTTCCTATTTACGCTCATATCATAGCATAAGCAGAACTAATTATTCAATGCATTTACCCAAGTTACTTATTAGATGAATTAATGACCAGTTATAATGCATTTTCCTGGTTCAGCGGCTCATTCAGCACCTCTGTGCCCGGCAGCACAAATCTTCCGTCTTCTATTATTGAGAGTTCTTTTCCCTCTGCTGTCTGCACACGGATACTTCCCAGCTCATCATACGGAATGGTAATATCCGTATGGCAGTTGAAGTATGCTTTCGACACATCCTCTTTCCGGAGCAGGGATATCTCATTATCCTTTGCAATGATCTCTTTTCCATCCGGATTATAGACTCTGACATCCTCACACCAGCTATAGCAGGTGTCGCCTACTGCAAAATGCGGTCCCGTCTTCTCCGCGATCAGGATCGGCAGCTTGTCCTCGATGCCATATTTTCTTCCCATCACATAGGCAGTCGTATTCGTGCCAATGGCAAATTCACCCATCGGAAGTGTCTCATGATTATGCAGTACATAGTCTGCGATATATTTCTTACCATCTTCTTCATTATCAAAATTACTGCAACGGTAATCTGCGATCTTACCATCCAGGAAATCCATTTCCAGATCCAGGTACTGCAATTCACCCAGATATACCTGTGTCACATGCAGCTTACCATTCGTTCCCTGTAGCTGTGGTGAAGTAAACACCTCACCCACCGGAATATTCACATCTGCCACACAGTTTTCAAATATAGTCTCCTTCTCCGGATCCTGAAGCGTATGCAACTGTACGGTAAGATCTGTCTTATTCTTGCCACGTCCGAGAATATGCACAGAAGTTCCCTGATTCAGCGCATCGATGATCGTCTGCTGTACCTTCGTGTACAATGCCGCATCCAGCGTATTGATCCGGATCGTCTCGTTGAAGATTTCTTCATACTTCGAGCCAATCTCCGGCACCGGATAAGCCACAATCGTGAAGCTTCTTTCCTCACCCTTGATATAGGTATTCATGAGCTGCCCCGCTTTGCTGGTGTAAGACAGGAAGATCTTTTCCTGCTTCTCATTCAGCGTTACCGCTTCTTCCTTAACTTCCGGGATAAATGGTTTCTCGCCAAAGGTCTCGATCACTGCCGGTCCAGCAAACTGCGCTGCCAGCTCCTTGTGTTCCTCATACGTATGCTTCATTACTTCCAGCTTCCGCTCGATGAATCGTTTATTCAAAAATAATCCCATATCATCCTTATGGTCATAATCATACTGTGGATTCGGGATACCTCCATAATATCCGGCGCGTCCATTTCTCGCTTTTGTCAGGACGCTGACGCCCGCGCGATAGATTACAGGCTTCAGTCCCATCTTCGCAAAGTTTGCAATCGCAAGCTTGATCACGCGTTCAAATCCCAGCACGTAACGGATACTGACAACCGATTTCTTAGACAGATCTTTGCCCGTATTAATAAAACCGATGCGGTAACCTTCGGTATACACCTCTGCCATCTTACGGATCACTTCCTCCGGAAGCTCTGCCAGATGCTCTGCTGTACGGATCTGGTTCTCGCCAATATATTCCCCAAAGCTGTACAAATACTCTGCGTTCGTAAGATCTGCATTCTCAATAATGTTCTGTGCAAAATCCCTGGACGGATCAATCTGATCACAGATTCGATCCGCCGCAAATACATCACAGTAATCACTGGCATACCAATACAGAATATCTTTCAGTTCATGAAGTGAAACCTCACGCCCTTCTTCAGCCTCTGCCACCGCAAAGCAGCTATAGACCTCCAGAAAAAGTTCCATCAGAATCGTCAGGTATTCTTCTTTTCCTTCAAATACCCAGGCAATTCCTCCACGAACTTCTGCATACAGGAAGCTTAAGATCTGGCCGTAATCCTCGCCAAGCTCCTCCACTGCATATGTCGGATTCGCATAACTCTCTTCATACTGCTCCGGCAGAATATCTGCATATAGCTTATAGTTCCATTCTTTCTTTTCTTCTATCGAAAGCTTCCCATAGCTTCCGTTTTCCATCATTTTCTTCAAATCAAGAAGCAGCAGAACAAATTCAGACACACTCTGAAAATACCGCCGGAAAGGAAGGCTGACCGCCTCTTCCTTCGGTATCTGTCTGATTCGCTCTGCTGCCAGTTCATATCGTTCTGTTGTCATTTAAAATAGCCCCCTTATAAATATTGCAAGATAAATGAGCAAAAGGATTCCATTACATGCCGTTCCGACCTTGCAGGTTATGTAATTTTTATTGCGTTCTTTGAAGCCTTCGATTCCCCGTCTGAGTCCGGATACGGCAAGCACAAGTGCCAGAAGCCCTGCAATGCCGATCAGAATATTCACATTACCATGTCTGAGATATGACACAGAGAAAATACTGATCAACAAAAACGCAGACAGAACTGCCAGCATACAGGAGACGCATCCTCTTCTGGAATACTTCAGTTCCATCTGACCGTATTTGTGTATTCTTCTCTTCCTGCGTTCCTTTTCGCGCTTCGTATGTTCTCTTCGTATCGCTCTTTCATCTGCGCTTTCTCGTAGATAGTCTAACATGCCGCCTCCTTACTGCTGCACAAATAACAAATATAATATATCCTGCCACTCCACCGATTGTATTCAGAAGCAGGTCATCCACATCAAAACTTCCCACCTTCGTCAACAACTGAAATGTCTCCACGCACAGGCTCAGTGTAAAACTGTAAAATACCGCTGCAAAAAAGCTGCGGTATTTACTCGCCATCGGCAGGAAGAACCCAAATGGCATAAAAATAATCACATTTCCAAAAAGATTTGTGAACATCGCATACCATCCAAGCTGTTCACGGTACTGCCAGAATCTTTTAATTTCCTTGAACAGTACCAGATTATATCGATATTCCTCCATAACACCTGTTCGACCATAGAGATCTGAAAACAGGAGGAAATAAATGATAAATCCTATATATAATACGAACAGCACCTTCCCCAGAAGGCGCATGCCCTTTCCCCTTTTATTTCTACTCATATTAGAACATCAGTCCCTCTCTGTTCTTCAGAAGTCTTGCTCCTCCGATCACAGCTACCACGCCGGCTGCCACGCCGATAACCATCACCACGATACCGATCGCGATATTCGCTGCTCCCGTAAGTCCCATTGTCTTATATGCCTTTTCGTTCATACTTACACCTCCTGCTATTTTGCTCCATACTTCTCATAATATGCATCAATCGCAGCTTTCAAAGTATCATCAATCACAACCTTACCCTGACACTCTCTGTTATACAGATGCTCTACGACTTCTTTCATCGTAACGATCGCTTTTGTCTCAAATCCATACAGATCCTTCACTTCATCCAGCGCACACTTCACGCCGCCTTTGCCGACTTCCATACGGTCCAGAGATACCATCAGGCCTACAATCTCGACATTAGCTGCGCCTTTTACCTTCGGTACAGTCTCTTCCATTGATTTACCGGAAGTGGTTACATCCTCGATCATGATTACACGATCACCATCCTGCAGGCTGCTTCCAAGGAATTTACCCTTATCTGCACCATGATCCTTCTCTTCTTTTCTATCTGAGCAGTAACGCACTTCCTTTCCGTACAGCTCACTGTATGCAATAGCAGTCACTACACTAAGTGGAATCCCCTTATATGCTGGTCCGAACAGCACATCAAAATCATCACCATAAGTATCATGGATCGCCTTTGCATAATACTCCCCCAGTCTCTTAAGCTGCGAACCGGTCACATATGCTCCTGCATTCATAAAGAACGGAGATTTTCTGCCACTCTTTAATGTAAATTCGCCAAATTTCAATACATTACTCTCTACCATAAATTCAATAAATTCCTGTTTATATGCTTCCATTATCTATTAACCTCCATCACATTATCAATCTTTTATTAACTCTACAATTTTACCACAAGTGATACACATTTTCAAATGAAGTATCTGTGAACTCCGGCCAATTTGCAAACGTCCTCCAACGCAACTTCTGTAAGATCAGCTGCAAGCATCATTCCCGACGTGGAATCACACATTGCGCATGCTTCCTGTCTCATGTCCGTTCCTCCGACTGTTTTCTCTATTAATATATGATAATAATAGTATTCTCTACATATAATATACTCTACCATAGGAAGAGGTTGGTCGCAATCTTTTCACAACTGAAAAACAGGGAAAGCCGGACTCATTCCGGTTTTCCCTGTTACGCTGTCATATATTATGAAGGCTCATTGTCCTTTGTTTCAATCTGATCTACATTCTCTGTGTCAACCAATCCCAGTTTTCTCTTCTGGAATTCCATGTTCGATAACATCAGGTTCATTGCAAAACCTACAACCAATGCCCAGCCTGAACCCTTGAATGCCAGAACTGCTGCCATAACACCTGCAATACTCTTATCAGTGCTTGTCTTACAATATTCCATACCGATTCTTGCACATACATATGCCTGGAATAAGAGAGTGATTGCTGAACCAACACCCATGATCGGCTTCATGAATGACACGATCGGCACCAAAATAACACTGAGAAATGTTGCCATACGGAAAGAACTCATTCCACCGATCAGAGATTTCATTGCTTTCTTTCCTTCTTTATAACGCATAGCAACGGATACTGTCATACCTACCCAGAGCGGTCCGGCCAGTGGTGGGAACGGTGCGAATATTGCAAGGATCAGGTTTCTCAGACCACTGATCAGGTTCGATCTGCTTGAGTTAAAGTCAATATATTCATCACTTCGGCTCTCCTGTGCCTCTGCTACCAGTGTCTTAGACGTAACAAAATCTCCAAATGCCAGTACATAGCAGATCAATGCTAACGGAAGTGCACTGATGAATTTTGAAATCGGAGGGAATCCGACTGCAAAAATGCTGACTGTATGGAAGATATTACTGAAATCAGGAATTCTGATAACTGTTCCAAGTTCCAGAACCGGTTTTGACAATTCTCCAAGTGCAACTCCGGCTAACATAGCAACAAGATATGGGAATAAATTACCATATTTCGCCATAATATCCAGTATTTTATATTTATCTCTGTTCTTTTCACAGAACGGTGAAAAACTCAGAAATGCAAGTAACAAGGTACCTGCAAGTGTCGCTATCGGTGCAGTCATCAACTGACTTCCGTCAGACAACTGTCCCTGCAATACTGTAATCGGTGCTGCGATCAAAATACCACCTTTGATAGAATTCGGCACACCATTTACAAATTTATCTGCAAGCTTAGTGATTCCCATAAATATAAATACAAAGGCTACCAGCAGCTGCAATGCGATCATTGCCTGAATTCGCTCAGGTCCTTTTTCAAATCCATTCAAATATGCCAAAGTAAATGGCAGGGTCGGGGTGATCCATCCAGGAACAACCGGATCTCCCAGCCATCCGTGAAGCATATACATAAATACTTCAATGATGACACAGCTCCATGCAAGTTCATATGGAAGTCCAAGATTATCAGTCAGGTACGGAATCGAACTTAAAGCTGTAGCGCCAAGGATCAGACCCTGAAAAAACTCTACATACTCAATTTTATAATGAACCCCTGGAATTCTCCACTGAAATGGGCCAAGTGGAATATATGGAAGTTCATTAGCTCTTTTTGCTCTTTTCGGACTCATCTTTGAGCGTCCTCCTTTATCTTATAATTTATTACACAGTATTGTACTATATACTTCCAGCAATTCAGTCGCCTAAACACAATGCCAGTTATTTTATAGATAAATTTTATAGAATAACTGGGTTTTCCTCTTATTTTAACTGTAATTTTTATGAATGTCTTTTTTTTAACAATACATTCTAAAAAAAACGGGACTGTATTCTTATAGATGATAACATCTTTCGGAACGCCAGTCCCAATTTTCTTTATTATATTCTACACTGCACCTTTTCCGAAGATTTTCTTGTGCTGAGCTACTAAGTAGAGGGAACTTAAAATAGCAAGGATTGCAAATACTAATAACATGATCATAAGGGTGTAAACTGCATTAGCCTCACCTGATGCTTTTGTAAGCTGTGCTGCTACTACCGGGATCAGGTAGCTTGCTGCACCCATGAATGTGTAATAAATACCCGTGTTTCTTCCCTTTGGTCCTGGGTTAAACAACTGAACTACTGCAAGACCTGTCTGAAGAGCACCACCTGCTGCAAAGAATCCTAACATTGCAATTGCGATGTAAATGATTGCTACCTGATGGATAAACAGTACACCTGCAAGTGCAGCTGCTGTACAGATAGAATCGATCAGGATAACTTTCAGCGGACTCCATTTTAATTTAGCCATCATGAATGCCCAGAAAATTACTGCACAGATAGATCCAATTGTATAAATGGAAGTCATACCAGCTGCCTGCATCTCGGAAAGTCCACATACGGATAATCCAAATGCCTTTGTATACTGCTGTGCACCATACATGATCGCCATGCAAAGGAATGCATAAAACATTACCAGAAATACTACAAATTTGTTTGGCTTAGTAAGCATCGCTGCCTTAGCTGCATCAATCTCTGCCTGTACTGCATCATTTGATTTGCCACCTTTTTCTTCTGATGCCTTCTTCTGATCATCATAAACAAATGGAGCAACAATTGCAAGTACTAAACAAACGATTGACAATACAACCGGAATGATTACATTTAATTTCCAGTTTCCATTGCTTGCGTTATGTACAACCAGGAGCGGATACACCATACCAGACAATGAAACGAAGAATTTGATTCCGATCAGTGCAGAACCAGGTGCTGCAGGATAAGCTTCCTGTACAGCCGGGTATCCGGATGCATCCCAGAATCCTGAGGTTGCAACTCCAGCAACAAATCCACAGACAGAAGCAACTACAGCACTGCTTGTAAATAGGAATCCGAGGAAGCAGATGATATATAAGATAGCTCCGCCGATCATTAATTTCTTACGTCCTACGCGGTCAGAGATTTCTCCACCGATCCACACACTGACGAATTTACCGAAACCGGTCCATGCAACTGCTGTACTAACCGCTGCAATACCCGCTGCATATGCTGCAGACTGTGGGTCTGACATATTGAATCCCCACTGTTTAGCAAAATTTACGTTATTCTGGCTTAAAATAATAGCTTGAATACCATGTGTCAAATAACAAAAATAGACACAAATGATAGACAATAAATATTTTTTTGCTTTCATTCCCTCAATCTCCTTTGTCGAATTGTTTTATTTTGCCTGTGCCTTCTGAAATTCCTGATACTCGGCAAGTGGCATCTCTTTTCCAACGAACAGTTCGTAGTTTACTGCACCCTGCTGCTGAAGCATTCCTACACCACCGATTGCTTTGCATCCGGCTTCTTCTGCTTCAACGATCATCTTTGTCTTCTCCGGATTATATACTGTATCTGCTACAACCAGGTCTTTGCGGAACAATGATTTGTCAACCAGTGTTACATCCTCATGTGGCTTCATTCCCATAATTGTTGCATTTACCAGAATATCACAAGCCTTAACTGCTTCTTCCAGTTTTGCCTTGTCATCCAGATCATCAACGGTAACAACGCATTCCGGACACTTCTCTGCTAATTTAGCCTGTGTTCCTTTTGCTCTCTCGAAGAACTTATCCTGAATGCTGAAGATATTGATCTCTTTTGCTCCGTCAAGTGCTAATTGAACCTGGATAGCTGTAGCTGCTCCGCCGGCGCCAAGTACAACTACCTTTTTATCTTTTACAGGTACTCCGTTAAGTTCAAGATTCTTAACGAATCCAACACCATCTGTAATATGACCTGTGATCACACCGTCATCATTAACAAATACATTGCAGGCACCAATGATCTCTGCTGCCGGAGAAAGCTTATCTACTAACTCTGCCGCAATATTTTTGCATGGCATAGTAAAGTTACCACCACGCATTTTGAATAAACGAATTGCATCAAATGCTTTTGGCATCTCTTCTTCCGTTACGTCAAATGCCAGATATGCATAATCCAGTCCGTCATGCTGGAAACTGAAGTTGTACATTGCCGGAGATCCTGAATGTCCTACCGGTGTTCCAAATAATCCCATTAAGCCTGTGTGTCCGGAAATTCTTTTTTCCATGATCCTAATCCTCCTGGTCTTCTTTTTTATGAGCGCCCGTATATCACGGACTGCCATATGAATATGTATGTTATTATAAGATTTACAATTTTAATGCTACATCGTATGCTTCTTTTGTAGCATCCAGTGCACGACGTGCTCTTACAGCGTCACCTACCAAGTGAACTTCTGGTACGATGTCTTTTAATTCTTCCGCGAAGTCATATACTACGTTCTGACCATCACGGTGTGTATAGCGTGAGCTGAATCCCATAGACAGAACTACGGTATCAAATCCTCTTGCCTCATAGATTGTCTCGTCAGATTTGTCTGCAGCATTCTTGTAGCTTACACCATCTGAGAAGATCTCTGATACAGCAGCACTTGTGATCTGCTTGATACCATATTTTTCAAATGCTTCCATAAGGAATACACGGTGCTCATGAATTACATCCGGTCCGATCGCATCTCTCATTTCGATAACAGCTACTTCATGTCCCTGTTCTGCAAGGAAGTCCGCAGTCTCTGCACCTACCATACCGCCACCAACAACTAAGACTTTGTGTCCTACCGGGCGTGTTCCTTCCAGACAGTCAACACCATATACAATATCCGGATTGTGGATACCTTTGATGAATGGAAGTACTAATGTCTCTGATCCTGTTGCAAGGATAACTGCATCCGGTGTGTCTTCTTTTAACATCTGTGCTGTCACCTTTGTATTCATCTTGATGTTAACGCCGGCTTTTTCACATTTTACAATGTAGCTTCTGATCATGCCTGTGATATCACCTTTTCCCGGTGGGTAAGCAGCCAGTCTCATATTACCGCCAAGTTTATCTGTTGCTTCAAATAAAGTAACATCATGACCACGTCTCTTAGCTGTGAATGCTGCACACATACCTGCTACACCGCCACCGATCACGTATACTTTTTTCGCTTTTTCAGCCTTCGGAAGTCCTTCAACCTCACGACCAAGTACTGGATTCACCAGACAGCAAAGTGGCTTACCGGCATACATATTGGCAACACATCCCTGCAGACAGGCGATACATGGTGTCACATCTTCCAGTCTTTCTTCCTGCGCTTTTTCCGGAGTATGAGGATCAGCCAATGACTGGCGTCCAAATGCTACCAGATCTGCATTGCCAAGTTTGATCATCTGTTCTGCAAACTGTGGTTCTGTATATCGACCAACTGTAATAATCGGAACAGATACACACTTCTTAATATTAGCAACCAGCTCTGCAGAGAAACCGCCGTGGATACCTGTAGGTGCCCACATATACTCATCTTTCAGATGTACTGCACGAGATACATGAAGTCCGTCAATTCCACACTCTTCCAGGTAAGCTGCTACTGCACACATATCGTGATTATCAAGTCCGCCAAACATATCTTCTGTACTGTTGATACGTGCAAGAACGGCAATCTTTCCTTCTGTTTTCTTCTTAACTTCTTCAATGATCAGACGAGAAAATCTCATTCTGTTTTCAAAGCTTCCACCAAATTCATCAACACGCTTATTGGTTCTTGGTGACATGAATGAATTCACAAGATAACCATGTGCCATGTGGATTTCTACTGCATCAGCGCCGCCCTTCATCGCGCGAACTGCTGCATCACCATATCCTTTTACAAGTTCATACACTTTTTCTGTTGGTACTGCTTCCGGAATGTCTTTTCCATCTGCTGAAGCAATTGCTGTAGCTGCCTCGATTGGTGCTCCCGCATTCTTAGCATTTCCTTCCGGTCCTGCATTCTGAAGCTGGATAGAAATCTTAGCTCCCTCTGCGTGACAGGCGTCTGTAATTCTCTTCAGGCTTTCAATACTGTTGTCATCATACAGACAAGGCTTCTTAGGACCACCCTTAGCACCTTTATGTACTACAGTTGCTTCAATCGTAATCAGGCCAAACTGTCCTTTTGCACGTTCGCTGTAATATGCAACGGACTGATCACTCCATGTTCCATCTGAATTAGCAAAGTTATTTCCCATCGGGGGAACTACAAAACGATTCTTAACTGTCATAGGTCCGATCTGAATCGGAGAAAACATATTTTTGAATTTCATTATTTTACCTCTCTTTTCAATGAATCTGTTTTCTAAATTAGTCTACCAGTTCTGGCCAAGCTTCTTTTAATACTTTTTCTGTGTTTTCATATGTATAAGCAGCTGCTGCATCAATTCCTCTTCCAAGGATCTCATCAGAGATTACTTCTACACCAACAACCTTTGGATCGATTCCGGCGTCTTTGATCATCTTAACAAATCCTGCTGTATCCTTTGCTCCTGTTCCCGGTGCAAGACGATCATGCATAGACTCATCTCTTAAGATTGAAGCTGCATACGGTCTGTCATAAGCATCATTAATCTGGATAGAAATAACTTTCTTAGCAATTTCCGGTGTCAGAATATCATACGGCTGATCAGCTCTTACCCAGTGCCATGTGTCAAGAATCAGCATTGCATTGTCACATCCGGAAGCTTTTACAACTTCCCATCCTTTCTGAGGTTCGGAATTCCACTGTATGGCATCGGCTCAACACCAATGATGTATTTGCCGGCTCTCTGGCACAGTTCTTTTAACTTCTGAGCTGTGTACTCTACAGAATAGTTTTCCATCAGTCCGCAGTTAATGTGACCTACTCCAAAGAGTTCGCACATATGGAAACACATCTGCTCTTTGTACTTCTGTTCGTATGAACGATGTTCTTCACACCACTGAACAATGTACTCTACCTCTGTTACTTTCATGTCATGTTTGTCAAGAATTGCAAGAATGTCTTCATCATGAAGTCCTTCATTCAAAGCATCAACATAAGTCTCTGCACGAAGACCGATTCCTTCATATCCTGCTTCTTTGGCAGCAATTACACGATCTTCAAATTTACACTGATCTCCAAGTGTCCATGAGCTTACTGTGATTGGGTTCTTCTTTGACATAATTCTACCTCCATTGTGAAATTGAATACTATACCGTTGATTTGGTTGTTCAATCTTGTAATATTTTCTATGCCTGTATTATACTCAATCGTTAAATAAAAGACAAATTGATAATTCTGTCACAATCAATAGATTTTGTTTATGGATTTTATTGGCAATTCATGGTACGATAATATAACTGAATACTCACTTACAAATAACGGGAAGATACAAATATTAATCAGAAAAGGAGAATATCTTATGAATCTCTATCATCTCAGATATTTTGCTACTCTCGCTCATCTGGAACATTATACAAAAGCAGCTGAAATCCTATCCATTACCCAGCCCAGCCTGAGTCATGCAATCTCATCTCTGGAAAAGGAACTCGGTGTCAAGCTTTTTGAAAAGGATGGCCGCAATGTGGTACTTACCAAATGTGGACAGGCTTTTCTGATTGATGTTGAACAGGCTCTGGATATGCTTGATTCCAGCGTCAATAAGCTTCAAATGACAGGATTGGGGGAAGGTCGGATAGACATTGCTGAACTTCGTGTACTCAGCAGCACTGTTGTACCTAACTTTGTGAAAGGTTTTTTAGATTCCACACCTAATAAGAAGATTGATTTTTATTTTCACAGTTCGATCGGTCTTACCTCTGACATGATCCAGGGATTAAAAGAGCGGAAATATGATATTGCATTCTGTTCAAAGATGGATAATGAGCCCTTGATCGAATTTACCCCTGTTGCCAAACAGGAGCTCGTACTGATTGTACCCAAAGAACATCCTTTGGAAGGTAAGACTTCTATAGATTTGAAAGAGTCACTTGCTTATCCACATATCGTCTTTTCTAAACGAAGTGGTCTAAGGCAGGTCATTGATAAACTATTTGAAAAATGTGGCGGCTATCCGGAGATTGCTTATTCTATGGAAGAAGATCAGGGTGTTGCCGGACTTGTCGGTGCCGGATTTGGTATTGCTGTCGTTCCGAAGATGCCGATTCTTTCCTACATGCCTGTATCCATCATAGACATCGCAACCCCATCCTGGGAAAGACTCTTCTATATGGCTACTTTAAAAAATGTATACCAGGCACCGGTTGTTATGAATTTTAAAAAGTATGTCTCCGACCATGCCGAAGTATAATGCATGCCAAATGCAAATAAATAGCTGGTACACAGCACATTGAATCTACGATTCTTAACAGCACTGTGTACCAGCTATTTTCATTCTAATTATTATCTTGCCTTTTCTTCTTCCGGCAATTCTTTTCTGATCTCTTTTGTTCGGATCTCTTTACAGATTGCATCAACAAACTCAGCAAGTGGCTTGGTTCCTTCATTGCCTGCATAACGGCTTCTTACAGACACTGTTCCGTCTGCTTCTTCCTGCTGTCCGACTACTAGCATATATGGCAGCTTATCCAGTCTCGCCTCACGGATCTTGAATCCAATCTTCTCTGAGCGATTATCAACTGTAGCGTCGATATCATTTTTCTTCAGCTCTTTGCATACTTCATTCGCATAGTCTGCGTATTTCTCAGAAATAGGAAGTACACGTACCTGCTCCGGACACAGCCATGTCGGGAACTTGCCAGCGTATTTCTCGATCAGCCATGCAAGTGTACGCTCGTAGCACCCCATTGATGTTCTGTGAATGATGTAAGGACGTTTCTTCTCGCCATTCTGATCAATGTAATACATATCGAAGTTCTCAGCAATCGCACAGTCAAGCTGAATTGTGATCATGGTATCTTCTTTACCATATACATTCTTAGCCTGAATATCGATCTTTGGACCATAGAATGCAGCTTCTCCGTCAGCCTCTACGAATGGCACATTCTTCTCATGAAGTACGGCACGCAACGCATCCTGTGTGCTGTTCCAGTAATTGTCATCACCAAGGTATTTTGCTTTATTAGCCGGATCCCATTTAGACAGACGATATGTCACATCATCCTGCAGTCCTAATGTAGTCAGCACATAGTATGCCAGATCCAGACAGTTCTTCAATTCTTCTTCAGCCTGATCCGGGCGGATAACATTGTGAGCCTCAGTAATTGTAAACTGACGAACTCGTGTCAGTCCGTGCATTTCTCCTGAATCCTCTGAACGAAACAGCGTAGATGTCTCACTCATTCTGTAAGGAAGATCACGATATGACTTCTGTGTATTCTTATATACATAGTACTGGAATGGGCAAGTCATCGGGCGAAGTGCAAACACTTCTTTATCTTTCTCCTCATCACCCAGTACGAACATTCCGTCTTTGTAGTGATCCCAGTGTCCGGAAATCTTATACAGATCAGATTTGGCCATCAGCGGAGTTCTGGTACGTACATAGCCCCACTCTTTATCTTCCAGATCCTCGATCCATCTCTGCAGCTTCATGATCATCTTCGTTCCCTTCGGTGGGAAGAGTGGAAGTCCCTGTCCAATCACATCTACCGTTGTAAATAATTCCATCTCACGGCCAAGTTTATTGTGATCTCTGCGTTTTGCATCTTCCATTTTCTCGAGGTGTGCTTTCAGTTCCTCTTTCTTATTATATGCAGTACCATAAATTCTCTGCAAACGTGCTTTTTCGGAATCACCTCTCCAGTATGCCATAGATGATGATGTCAGCTTAAATGCCTTGATGCCCTTTGTGCTCATCAGGTGCGGTCCTGCACACAGGTCTACAAATTCTCCCTGATCATAGAATGAGATTTCTTCACCTTCCGGCAGATCTTCGATCAACTCTACCTTGAATGGCTCATCTTTCTCTTTCATAAATGCAATTGCTTCTTCTCTAGGAAGTGTAAATCTCTTTAATTCATGTCCTTCTTTGATGATCTTCTTCATCTCTGCTTCCAGTTTATCCAGATCATCTCTTGAAAATGGTTCTGCTTCAAAATCATAATAGAAACCATCGTCGATTGCCGGTCCGATAGCGATCTTCGCATTTGGGAACACTCTCTTAACCGCCTGAGCCAGCACGTGAGATGCTGTATGACGGATAACTCTGAGTCCTTCCGGATCACTAGCTGTTACAATATTCAATTCGCAATCCTGATCTACTACCGTTCTAAGATCAACGATTTCTCCATTCACTTCTCCTGCACAGGCAACTCTTGCCAAACCTGCACTGATGTCTGATGCAATATCATATACTGATTTTGCTTCTGCATACTCTTTGACAGATCCGTCTTTTAATGTGATCTTCATTTTAATTTCCTCCTCATGATATAAATGTGCGCTCCTGTATATGAGCATAAAATAGATACTTCTGATTTTAAGATCGTGCCTCTGACTTTCTACCCTCTTTGCCATATAAAAAAGTCCCTGGCACTGTCTTAAAACAATGTCAGGGACGATATATCTATCGTGGTTCCACCCATCTTCATCTTCCATCTCCTAAGTCATATCTCAACTAGAATTATCCATGCATAAATTACTTATGTATAAATCATCTATGGAAAATCTCATTACTGATGATAACGGTATCACCGGACCGGATTAGGGTCACTCAGAGCTGGTCTTCACATATGATCAGTCAAGAAGCTTCCACCAAATGCTTCTTTCTCTGTGTCCTTCAACACATGCTACTCGTCTCTTCTTCGTGTTCTTTAATATATTAGTACGAAACACCCCAATAGTCAATATGAATCTTACTGATTTCTTATTCTTTAAAAAAGACTGCAAACCTTATGGTCTACAGCCTTACTCATATATACCTTCAAAACCGTATACAAGAAACTCTACATCTTCTTACCTATCTCCGTCTTGGTTATGCCCTCGACCGATTAGTATCAGTCAGCTACATGTGTTACCAC
>NZ_QSDM01000050.1:0-1968 GCF_003464045.1 Dorea sp. AM58-8
TGATATGTATTCCCCAGTATATATGGGGAGTTAGAAATGTATTGAGATTAGATAGCCTTTTTCTCCAAGTCCTCACAGTAAACGCTTGAAAATAAATGTTCCAGCTCATTTCCGAAGTTGTATGAGATTTTAAGTTTGCGGTTTTCATAAACTGTTATCTGGTCTATCATTTCCACAATAATATCTCTGTCTAATTCTTCAATGTCTTTCAGTTCCAACAACCGCCTTAACCACGGTGTTTCAAAAACATCTTCTGTTACACTTTCCTTTTTCTTTTCTTCCAGCGTTTCAATCTGTTTGGAGTAAAGCGTTTCTTTTTGTTGATAGTCCTCTCGATAAGAAAGAAATTCTTCTTTAGAAATCAGTTCGTCTTTGTAATCTTCATAAATTGACTTTTTCAGCTTCTTCACTCTTTCAAGCTCTGCTTTTAACTTTGTCAGTTCTATGTCTGTTGATTTTCTGATCTTTGTTGCTGTGAAAGATTGTGATTTTACAAGTTCCTGCAAGTTCTCTACATTGCGGATAATCTGCTTTAAATCTCCCAGCACAATATCATTCAATACTTGAAACGGGAGCGTGTGCGGAGTGCAATAATCTTTTCCACTTCTTTTGTAAGTTCCACAATAGAATGAATAGGACTTACTTCCGTCAGCACGTCGCCAGAAATTTTTCATCATTGCCCGACCACAATCGCCACACTTGATAAAACCTGCAAAGATATTTTTATTTGTTTCTAAATCAATATCCCTATGCTTTTTCGTCAGCAGTTTTTGTACCTTATCCCACAGTTGACGGTCTATAATCGGTTCATGTGTATTTTCAACCCTTATCCAGTTTTCTTTCTCAACTGGACGCTGTTTGCTTCTCATACGTTGATGTTTCTTTCCTTGCACCATGTTTCCAATATAAAGCTCATTTTGTAACATCACTTTAATCGTGGAATACGTCCAATAAGAAGTTTTCTCTAAACGATTGCAATTTTTGTAATTTTCGCCGTTGAGCTTTTTATATTCCGACGGACAAAGGATACCCTCTGCATTTAGTATTTTGGCAATGCTTTGTTTTCCTATTCCTTGTGCATACATAGTAAATACTCTTTTTACAACTTCGGACGCATATTCATCAATCACAAGTTTATTTTTATTTGCAGGAGATTTCTTATAACCATAGCTTGTAAAAGCTCCGATAAATTCTCCTGCTTTCTGCTTTGATTTTACAGTCGCTTGAACTTTATTAGAAATATCTCTGGCATACTGTTCGTTGAATATATTTTTAATAGGAAGTAACATATCGTATGCCTGCTTCATACTATCAATATTATCTGTTACAGAAATAAAACGAACATTAAGCTCTGGAAATATTCTTTCCAAATATCGCCCCGTATCAATGTAATCTCGTCCGAAACGGGAAAGGTCTTTTACAACAACACAATTTACCTTGTTATCTTCAATGTCAGCAATCATTCTATGGAAGTCTGGTCTATTAAAATTCGTTCCCGTAAAACCGTCATCAATATAAACATCATATAAGATAAAGTCATCATGCTTGTTCACATATTCTGTTAAAAGTTTTCTCTGATTTCCTACACTATCGCTTTCTTCCTTATCTCCGTCCTCTCGTGATAATCTGATATAAATAGCCACGTTAAATAAGTTTGAACCTTTTTGATAAATCATTTTTCCACCTATTCAACTGCCGTACCTATGATAATATTATACCATAAAGTACGGCTTCTTTCCATTGTTTTCAAGGGTTTTACCCTCTTGATAGTCCTTTTTTTACATGAGATTTCACGATACGGACAAGCAATTCCTCTACGGAAAATTTACCTAAAAATTCCCGTTCTACGATATATTGTGCAGGTTCTTTTTTAGCCAAGTTATCAGCCCCCTTAGTCAGCTATCTATTCTCAACATACGCACATAGGCTTATCCAATATGCGTATTTTTCACAATGTTACAGAAGCAG
>NZ_QSDM01000051.1:0-1674 GCF_003464045.1 Dorea sp. AM58-8
AAGTTTGAAACAAATAAGTAGAAGACAACTAAGAAATAAAGGGCATAGCAAATAAACCATCTTTCGGTGGTTTGAAAATCAAATATAGACACAACACCTAATCAGGTAACAGGAATGGTATTATCTTTGATGATATATCCTCGTTGTTTCAGCAGATTAAGCGCCTGTGAAGTGGTCAATACTTTTGAGTCGTTCACAGGACGTGACTCAAGAAAGCCTTCCGGTGTATATGGCTTTAAATCTGTGAGTATGTGCCAGATAGCGGTCAGGATCATACGACAGATGGCAATGATAGCTTTCTTGTGTCCACGGCGTGCTTTTATACGTCGATAACGGGTAGTAAATTCAGGATGTTTCTTGGATTTAATTAAAGCATTTGCAACTTGCACCAAAACTGGTTTAAAATAGGAACCAGCACGGGAAATCCTAGTGGATTTGATTTTATGATTGCTTTGATCATTACGAGGACAACATCCAGCCCATGATACGAGGTTTTTAGCTGTGGGGAAGACAGACATATCACCTCCGATTTCAGAGAGCACCTGAATAGCAGTCAATGGGTTCTTATCGAATCCTGGTACGGTTCGTATAAGATTGAGAATGCTTTCATACTTATCGCTGAGACGAAAGATTTCCCGTTCGATTTCCGCTTGATGCTTTTCTAATTCATCGATGTGATTCAGACATTGTCTAAGTTTTACAGCCTGTTCCGTAGAAATAGCACCATCAACAGCAGCCTGTATTTCTTCAATAGGAGTTTTACACCTGCCGTCAACAAAAGGTGCCACATCAAAAGTTTCCCCAGGGTGTTGTAAAATCTGTTCCGTGATGGAACGTGAAGATTTCCCAAATACATCGGAAAAGACATCGTCAAGTTTAAAGTTGGATACAGTAAGACAATTCTGAGCACGGTTTTTTTCACCGGTAATCATACAGGTAAGTTTGAAACGATATCTTACAAGATCTCTTAATTGACGAATATCAGCTGGTGGTATAAAGGAAGGCTTGACCATACCACACATATATAGATCGCAGATCCATTTTGCGTCTTTGCGGTCAGTCTTATTTCCTTTTTGTGGTTTGGTATATTTGGGATGAGACAGAGTAACCCATAAGTTATTCTTCTCTAAGATATTAAAAACTGGAATCCAATACTTTCCGGTAGATTCCATGCACACATCGTTACAGTTATATTTAACAAGCCAGTCACACAACTCTTGCAATCCTTTCGTAAAGGAAGAAAAGCGAGCTTGCTTATATTCTGTACGTCCGTTGGAATCGGTAATACCAATACAGGCATAGATCCAGGTTTTGTGGACATCAAGTCCACAACAGTTATTTTTGAGAATTTTAAACGACAATAAAATAACCTCCTGATAATTTTATAAGTTTAAAACTGACAGTGACTGGTCATCCGGCAAAATCGAGTCGACTTTGGAAGAGATAAGTTTACGGGCTACGTTATGCGCCAATCATTGATGCCTTAACGGATGACCGACAACATATACAAATGCGAGGTCACCGCTATACAGCCCCGCCACTCACCTCCACGTGTTCTGTAGTGTGTCAGTCTTATAAAAAGATAATATCAGAAGGAAAACAGATTAGATAGCGAAAGGTCAATGCACTAGTTTCATGATGCATTGGTGCCTTTCGCAGAAAGGTGGTTTATAC
>NZ_QSDM01000052.1:0-1480 GCF_003464045.1 Dorea sp. AM58-8
CCTATATTGTTATTTTTATGCTATTTGTCTTAATCCTTCTTCCAGTATATTCTTTGCTGCATTAATATCCCTGTCATGATTTGTTCCACAGACAGGACATATCCATTCCCTTACTGATAGATTTTTCGTCTCTGTATTTTGGTATCCACAGACTGAACACAATTGACTACTGGCATAGAATGTATCTATTTTGACATATTTTCTGCCATTCCACTTTGCCTTATATTCTAACTGTCTTGTCAGCTCATTCCATGATACATCACTTATGGACTTTGCCAAATGATGATTTTTTACCATGTTTTTTATCTGCAAATCTTCCGAAACTATCACTTGGTTTTCGCTGATAATCTCATGTGACATCTTGTGCAGATAATCTTTTCTGGTATTTGTTATTTTCTCATGACATAATGCTATCTTTTTCTTTGTTTTGTAGTAATTTTGACTTCTTTTCTCTTTATGGGCTAACTGCCTTTGCAGTTTCACCAGTTTCTTTTCGTATTTTCTGATGATTTTGGGATTTTCGTATTTTTTTCCATCAGAAGTAATACATAACTCCTTAATACCTAAGTCTATTCCGGTATTTTGATTTGTATGTGGCAGTTCCGTGTGTTCTGTTTCCACTAAAATTGATACATAATATTTTCCACTCGGAACTTGTGATATCGTTGCCGATTTTATCTGTCCACTAAAATTTCTATGCAGTTTTGCTTTTATACCTTTTAATTTAGGCAGTTTTACTCTATTACACCCGAAATCTACTGTTATATTGCCATTCGTAAAATTTGTTGTATATGACTTATGATTATCGTGTTTACTCTTAAACTTCGGATAACCTGCATGTTCCTTAAAAAATTTCTGGTATGCAGCATCCATGTTGTAAACCGCATTTGTCAGAGCAAATTTATCCACTTCTTTCAGCCATTCATATTCTTTCTTTAATTGTCTGTTGCAGTAATTGTTACAGTCGGTTTTACTAACTGATTTTTTCTCTTTCTCATATACTTCTTTTCGGTATACCAGGGTCTGATTATACACAAAACGGCAACAGCCAAATGTTTTTGCAATCTGTATTTTCTGCTCATTATTAGGGTATATTCTGTATTTATATGCCTTTAACATCCACTGTCACCCTCTTTCTCAACCTTGATTTTCTATATATCTTTTCAGCATTTCTTCCGATACATCTCCTACACTACAGGCAAAATATCCATCTGTCCAAAAGGTATGTTCTTTCCAGAATTGTTTTCGTAAATATTGAGGATATCTTTTCCATATATGGTATGTTGTATAGCTCTTCATCAGGTTTACAATCTTACTAATAGACATTATTGGTTCTGTCTCTATCATGTAGTGAATGTGATCTCTATCTGTTTCCATATATCTTATTATCACACTGTGTCTCTGACATATCTCATACGAAAACTGTTTTATATCATCTGATATCTGCCTCGAAACCAGTAATTTCTTTCTATATTTGCAG
>NZ_QSDM01000053.1:0-1461 GCF_003464045.1 Dorea sp. AM58-8
CTACGGTTTCTTTCTTTTCTTCTTTTTCCGTAATTCGATTTTGTCCGCACCCTGTAAAAACAATAAGAACTATCAATATCATCGCAAATATCTTACATATGTAATAATTCCCCATAAAAATTTTTTTATCCTTCAAAATACTCATCCAATACTGTTGCATCTTTTTTAACAACATAACCACTTCCACCGATTCCTTTCTTCTAATTTTTTTGTTCCTTAAATCTTACACTTGTAATATTTAAAAACCAAGTCTATTTTCAGGAATTGTATACTCCAGATTCACCATCTTTATGTGCGATATATCCTATTTTATTACCATCCTCTATATCTTCTCCATTTTTGTTACCCTGTCATTTTAAAGAACATCCTTACTTACACTGTTACATATTTTTCCGCTTCTTCTTTGCACTTCAACGTATTTCCATGCCCAATTACATATTCCATACATTCTTTTCCCTGCTCTTCTTTTCCGATTCGGTAGTAACATACTCCCAGCAGGAATCTGCGTGTAACCTCATAATAAGGCAGCTTTTCCGTATCATTTTCCAGTAATCTTACTGCTGCCTCATCTTCACCTTTCAGCATCAAATTTTTTGCCATAAACAGTGGATTCTTTTGAAATACTTTCCCTGCTTTTTCTAATGTAGCCGAATAACCTGCCGCATCTTTCTCCTGATATTTCTTCGACAGTTCGAGATTCGTCATGACCTGCTGCCAGGAACGTCCCTCTCTTTTTCCTTCCCATTCATTCTTTATATACTCTTCTGCCTTCTGCAACTGCCCATTTATGATCAGTGCAACTACATATTTAGACTCAGCTATCAGCATGACACTTTTTTGAAATCCATGATAATCCAAGCTCTTTCCGTACTTTACCAACTCTTCCAGCATTTCTGAATATTTTTCTGCATCACATTGCTGTGACAGAATTCGGTCAATTTTTGAAAAATCTCTGAGAATGTCCCTGATTAAAATGAATATACCTGCAATCAGATCAACCACCACGCAAATCCACAGAAGCCAGGGATCTGTCGTGACCCAGCCCGGCTGCTTCACATCGAAAAAGAGTACTGTCTCCTGATGCGGGAACGGATTTCCTTTGAAAATACTCACCACACAAATCAATGCTGCATAAATCAACAGCACATTCCGTATCATCCTGATGCGTCCATTTTTCTGCTTTTCATAAATCTTTTTTATCTGCTCTTCCATTTTCTCTACCTCGCTGTCACACTATTTTTGTACCTACAACATAATTATACATAAATTAATATTGTAGCGAATCTCTGTTCGGTTGTACAATATCTACTGCTGCCTGTTCTTCTTTCTCCGCTGTTTTGCAAAAATCTTCCACTTTTTCACGATTGACCATATCAATCTGATTATCACAATCTACTGCCGCATATCCTTTTTCTTCCAGACAATTGATAATTTTTCTTTTCACCTTTAATGTATTTAACT
>NZ_QSDM01000054.1:0-1091 GCF_003464045.1 Dorea sp. AM58-8
GGAACTGACTACACGGTAAGTTACAACAAGACTGATTACACAAATGTAACAGGAGCAATTGAAGTAACGATCACAGGTATCGGAAACTACAGCGGAAGCGTAGTGAAGAGTTACCAGATCCTGCCAAGAAAGTACAGCATCAAGACGGAATCAGCCAGCAAGGCATACGATGGAGAAGCCTTGACAGCAGGCGGTAAAGTCAGCGGACTGGTGGAAGGTGAGACCGTAGACTTTAAGACGACAGGAAGCCAGACAGTTGTAGGAAACAGCGAGAATAGCTATGAACTGAAATGGACAGGAAGTGCAAAGAAGTCTAACTACGAGCTTGAGAAAAAAGAAGTAGGAACCCTTTCCGTAACAGAGAGTACGAAGGAAGTTGTAGTAACAACAACAGGCGAGACTCATGTTTATGATGGAAAGGCCCATGGAGCAACCGTTACAGTAACAGGACTGCCGAAAGGCTACCAGGTAACAAAAGCAGTATCCAATGCAACAGCAACAGACGTTACACCAGAAGCCGGAGTGGAAGCGACAGCAGATAAGCTTGTGATCGTGAATACAAAGGGTAAAGATGTAACAAAGGATCTGAAGATTACTTATAATAATGGTACGATCAAGATCACAAAGGCTCCAGTGACTATCAATACACCGGATGCAAGCAAGGTATACGACGGAACACCGTTGACAGCAGCCGGAACAATCGATGGAATTGTAAAGGGAGAGACCGTAAGCTTCAAGACAACAGGAACCATTACCAATAAGGGAACCAAAAAGAACAGTTATGAACTGAAGTGGGATGGAACCGCAAAGGAAAGCAACTACGAAGTGAAAGACAGTGTGGGAACACTGAAGATCACAGAGCAGAGTATTGTACCGGAGAATCCGAATTACAGAGGTGTAACAGTCAATAAACCATCAGATAAAACTTATGATGGAAAAGAACATAAGTGGACACCAACCGTAAAAGATGGGGATAAAGTTCTTGTAGAAGGAACTGACTACACGGTAAGTTACAACAAGACTGATTACACAAATGTAACAGGAGCAATTGAAGTAACGATCACAGGTATCGGAAACTACAGCGGAAGCGT
>NZ_QSDM01000055.1:0-769 GCF_003464045.1 Dorea sp. AM58-8
ATCATTACTACATTACTCTGTTTATAACAATTACCTCGGATGTCTTGATTAAGATATTTAAAAATCTTATCATATTTCTTGTATGCGGTTTTCAAGGTACATATCTGACCAACTTCGCTTTTGCTTCATCAGTCATCAGAACTCTGAATCTTTTTACAAGCTTTCAAAACTCTGATCACTGGTAAAACCAGCTTATCATAACAGCACTTCCCTGCTGATCGGGTTGGCGGCGATAAGTTGTTGCTCATCCTTGCCTGTATCTATGATAAAGTTGTTCTCTCGGCAGCGGATCTGCCTTTTTCTTTTTTTGATCTGGCGGCCACCTACTCTCCCACACCGTCTCCAGTGCAGTACCATCGGCCGCTTGCGTCTTAACCATCGTGTTCGGTATGGGAACGGGTGTCTCCCACAAGCGCATCGCCACCAGAATTATTACGGAGTCTTTTGACGGACTTCATAACCTTTAGTTATTGCCGTGAGTGCTGTCTTTCCCTCCACCCTCCAATCCGCTACGCTTCTTGTCGGGCTACGTTCAAGCCATCTTATACATTCTGTTCATCATTTGCGCTCATGCGGGCAAGCCCTCACCGCGCAACTGCCTCACAGCATGTGCACTCACTCTTTGATAACTAAGCAATAAACAACAACCCTTACTTTTTCTTCCTTAGAAAGGAGGTGATCCAGCCGCACCTTCCGATACGGCTACCTTGTTACGACTTCACCCCAGTTATCGGTCCCACCTTCGGCAGCTCCCTCCTTGCGGTTGGGT
>NZ_QSDM01000056.1:0-743 GCF_003464045.1 Dorea sp. AM58-8
TTGTATGCCTATACAATAAAACCACCTGCTATGCTGGTGGTTCCCCTTACGGCTTTAGCCCTAGATAAGAAAACCTCCAATGATATAATAAGTGTGGGTCCTAAACCGCACTACATATAACAAAGGAGGTATCCAAAATGGATAAGAATACTTTATCACACACAACATGGGAGTGCAAATATCACATTGTATTTGCACCCAAATTTAGAAGACAGGTAATATATGGAGCCATTAAAGCAGATGTGGCAAATATATTGAGTACACTTTGTAAGAGAAAAGGGGTAGAGATAATAGAAGCAGAGTGTTGTCCAGATCATATACATATGCTAGTGAGAATACCACCTAATATAAGTGTTTCATCATTCATGGGATATTTAAAGGGGAAAAGTTCGTTAATGATATTTGATAGGCATGCAAATTTGAAATATAAATATGGGAACCGTAAATTTTGGTGTCGAGGATACTATGTGGATACATGTGGAAAAAATGCAAATAAAATCCAAGAGTATATAAAGAATCAACTCATGGAAGATCAAGCATATGACCAGTTAAGTCTAAAAGAGTATATTGACCCGTTTACGGGTGAGCCAGTAATGAAAGGCAAATAAAAAGTCCTTGTAAGGACTAGCCGGAGAATGAGGTGCGGTTGGGGACCTTATTTTCGTAGGACCTTTGAGGTCCAAGCCGGTAATAGTCCCTTACAGGGACAGAGCAAACCACCAGCTAAGCTGGTGGTGCTGATT
>NZ_QSDM01000057.1:0-729 GCF_003464045.1 Dorea sp. AM58-8
ATTAGATTGCGTCCAATTTGTCAATAACCTGTTCAAACTGTCGGCGTTTAATCTGTATGCGGTTGCCATTCATAATGAGCCAGCCAGCGTCCTTGTTTTCCTCTGCCAAGCGTCTTAACTTGTTTTCTCCGATACGGAAATACCTTGACGCTTCTTCAATGGTAAGGGTGTATTTTTCCCATACGGGAATATCGTTGTTGTTCATCAGATACCCCCTTTCCCATGTTTCGTGTCATACTGGATATAGGGGATAAGGTCGGTGCGGTTTATCCTCTGTAAATGGGCGGTTAATTTACTGGAAAGGGAATTGCTGTATCTTGCCTTATCAAGCATAGTTCCCACTTTTTCCAGTCCACCTAATGCGTCATGTTCTTCCAAGAAGTAAAAACTTTTGACAGCGGAAATCACGCCACCCTCTGTGAGCCATTGCTGTGTTTCTTCAAGGGAATTTTGCTGTTTTGGTACTTGCAGTTTCAAGACTTCCACAGCCCCTAAAAAGCGTTCCCAAAACCGACAAGTTTTCCACCTGCTCTTATTACTTTCGTTTCTGTTTGGTACGACAAAGCGTAGGTTGTTTGCCAGCAGTCCGAAAGCCAGTTCCCCAAGTTCCAGCGGTCTGCCCTTGAATGTCATGGCAAAAGCATGAGCCTTATCATCACGCAGTTGCATTTCTGTCCGTTTCCAACTGCCGACTTCCTCAAGCGTCTTATTATGTTTTGAACAGACTTC
>NZ_QSDM01000058.1:0-729 GCF_003464045.1 Dorea sp. AM58-8
ATTAGATTGCGTCCAATTTGTCAATAACCTGTTCAAACTGTCGGCGTTTAATCTGTATGCGGTTGCCATTCATAATGAGCCAGCCAGCGTCCTTGTTTTCCTCTGCCAATCGTCTTAACTTGTTTTCTCCGATACGGAAATACTTAGACGCTTCTTCAATGGTAAGGGTGTATTTTTCCCATACGGGAATATCGTTGTTATTCATCAGATACCCCCTTTCCCATGTTTTGTGTCATACTGGATATAGGGGATAAGGTCGGTGCGGTTTATCCTCTGTAAATGGGCGGTTAGTTTACTGGAAAGGGAATTGCTGTATCTTGCCTTATCAAGCATAGTTCCCACTTTTTCCAATCCACCTAATGCGTCATGTTCTTCTAAGAAGTAAAAACTTTTGACAGCGGAAATCACGCCACCCTCTGTAAGCCATTGCTGTGTTTCCTCAAGGGAATTTTGCTGTTTTGGTACTTGCAGTTTCAAGACTTCCACAGCCCCTAAAAAGCGTTCCCAAAACCGACACGTTTTCCATCTGCTTTTATTACTTTCGTTTCTGTTTGGCACGACAAAGCGTAGGTTGTTTGACAATAGCCCGAAAGCCAGTTCTCCGAGTTCCAGCGGTCTGTCCTTGAATGTCATGGCAAAAGCATGAGCCTTATCATCACGCAGTTGCATTTCTGTCCGTTTCCAACTGCCGACTTCCTCAAGCGTCTTATTATGTTTTGAACAGACTTC
>NZ_QSDM01000059.1:0-727 GCF_003464045.1 Dorea sp. AM58-8
TTTCCCTGTTTGTCCGTGTAGGCGGCGGCATAGGTACCATTCTCGCGGCATACCTGCGCATAGTAGGCGGCTTCCTCGGAAGTACCAAAGGGCACGACCACCTGCTCACGCGAGGATTGTTTTTCAGCCATTGCTTTTGCCTGCTCGGGAGTGTTCCCTTCTTTCTTATAATGGCGCTGCCACCAGTCAAAAGCACGTTCCCTGCCACGTCCGAACCGCAAGTAGTTCTCTGTCTGCCTTGTGACGAAGTTTAGGAGGGCGTTTCCCATGTCACCGCCGAAATCCTGAGCCATGTGGCATCATCCTTTCTTTTCCGATTTCCTGCTTTTTGAAGCGGCAAGAATGCCGTCTCCTTGGGGACAGATTATAACGCAGGCTATTTTTCTATCCCTCTGCCCTATACACGAACATGCAGGTAGAAACTGCCAAATGCACGGATGCCGATGATAGAAAAAGACACCATTTAGCATCAAATGAACCCATTTGCGCCTATTTGCGAACGTTGACCCTTTTCTCGTCCGGGTAGAGGGATTCGCCCCTCAACCATCCCGCCCACAAATCTTTCATAAATCCGCAGGCGGATTGACGGAAACATTTGGAACGGAAAAGTTGACCGGCTCCGACTCCCGTGCATTCGCCTTCGCTGCCGCGATGCGCCGGACGCAGGAAAAGCGAGGGGCTTTCCCGCCGGGCACCGCGACCGCTCATTATATGCACGGAGATTGCT
>NZ_QSDM01000006.1:0-132509 GCF_003464045.1 Dorea sp. AM58-8
GCGGTTTAGGACCCACACTTATTATATCATTGGAGGTTTTCTTATCTAGGGCTAAAGCCGTAAGGGGAACCACCAGCATAGCAGGTGGTTTTATTGTATAGGCATACAAAAAAAGCCGCCTATTTTCCTCAAAATTGAGGTCAATAGACGGCTGGTAGAAATATTCACAATTTTGGTGTATAATATGAAATCCAGAGAAGAACAAATCGAAAGTTGGAGGATACACGCATGAAAATTGTAATCATTAATGGAAGTGCCAGAAAAGGAAATACGCTGGCAGCAATCAATGCATTTATAAAAGGAGCGTCAGAAAAGAATAAAATTGAAATCATTGAACCCGACAAACTCAACATTGCACCATGCAAGGGATGTGGTGTCTGTCAATGCTCCAAGGGATGCGTCGATAAGGATGATACAAATTCTACAATTGATAAAATTGCTGCCGCAGATATGATTCTTTTTGCTACACCAGTTTATTGGTGGGGAATGTCAGCACAATTGAAACTTATCATTGATAAGTGCTACTGCCGTGGATTGCAGTTAAAAAACAAAAAAGTTGGCACAATTGTTGTAGGTGGTTCTCCCGTAGGCAGTATCCAGTATGAGCTGATTGATAAGCAGTTTGACTGTATGACAAAATATCTTTCATGGGATATGCTTTTCAAAAAATCATATTACGCAACAGCCAGAGATGAACTTGAAAAAAATAAGGATTCCATGAACGAACTTGAGTGGATTGGAAAAAATTTATAAAGCACACACCAAATTCAAGTTTGTCGGACTTACTCTACAATAATCAAAGACCGCTTACATCGTGTAGGCGGTCTCTTTTCTTATTCAGAAATATTTGATTTTGAGCTTTCTTTTCTTGGCTGACATTACCTTGCAGAGAACATCGTCAACCCCATCGGTATATCTGCCTTGTGCTATCAGGCTGTTCTTCAAACGGATAAGTGATTGTATTACTCTGCCATATTCGTCATCATTAAGATAGATATGGAACTTTTCTTCTCTCATAGTCTTTTCCTCCATTCATTAAATTTTGCTCTGATTACCGAAACATCTGCATCAGTGTCAGAATAAATAAAGATATGTACGCTTTTGAAAACTGCTTTTACTCTGCCGGAATATTCCGCTTCCGTTTCGGTTGTCTTAAAAGGGAGTTTAACGAGTTTTATATTTCGCTGCTTGCATAAGTGGCTTTTGAGAACCTCCATCTGTTCTGAGCCGCTCGTAAATTCTATCGCCAGCTTTTCTGACGGAATGTAGGTTTCAAGTGGTATTCCTAATAGTTTATCTGAACCGAGCTGCACTTTTAATCCTTTTTGATTTGCGTAATAGGCAACAGCCAAGCCGGGGAACACGGAGCGATATTGGCTTTCGCATACGGTGCATTTTCCTTTAAGAATTGTTCTGTCGCTGATTTTTGCTTTCCAAGAGTGTCCGAGGGAACATTTCCACCACGCTCTCTTTGCTGAAGTTCGTGATACTTGTGTCGGTTTCAATTTATTCTGTTCATAATCCCATTCGCTGAGAAGCTGACTGTCTGTTGTCGCCAAATCATTATATCCGGCAAGGACTTCTCTCTCCGCACAAACAGGGCATACCGTACCTTTCACACGGGCATTGATAACTGATTTCCACTCGTTACCGCATTTACCGCATCTCCACCAGACATTTTTCCTCGACTTTGCATTTACTTCATCAGGCTTCAATGGTAAGTTCTTCTCCGACCACTCCGAAACAAGTTCCGGATGTACTTCTGCTAAACTGTTGTTCATAGCCAAACCTCAACCTCCTTGTGTTTAGAGTATATGAAGTTTTAGCTTTATCTTGTAGTTTGCGAATATCTGTATAAATAGAAAAAACCCTTTGAGAAAAGGATTTCTCCTCTCTCAAAGGGCAAATTGAAAAACTGGAATTTTCACATCATCTATTACAATGTAAATAATGCTTTTTCGTAGTCCTTAACATAATACTTAATATTGGTTTTACCTTTTTGGATTACGATATGTCCCTCTTTTTCAAGCATCTCCTTTTGTGCCTCAACGCCTCCTGGATACTTTGCATTTAATTCCCCTTTTGCTTTTAATGTTCTCCAATAAGGGGTTTTATCTTCTGCACGCTGATAACTCGCCCATGCAACTATCGAAACAAAAATTCCAGCTGTAATTGGCTCTGTAAAATCAGCACCATTTTGTTTAGCAAAGAATTCCCTTATTGTACCTACCGTAAGTAATTTTCCACAAGGCACAAGTCGCATTACTTTGTCGTAGTCAATAGGTGGGGCAAAATACATTTTATCTCCACCATATTTTTCGATGCTCTTTTCATCTGTTATGATTTGAACTTTTGGCATATCCTTGCTATCCATAAGCATAGCATTAAAATCTTTTTTATCTTCATTTGCCATAATGTATCACCTCCAAACCAATCATATCTTAATAAACGAAACCATACAATGAGACAGTTTTAAAAATCCTTACGAAACTTCAAATTTTCATGTGTTCGACAAACTTGAATTTATTTTAATATCCATGGTCAACATGTTGCCATTGTCCGCCGTTTGTTCTAACTAAAATCCACTTCCAATCATTGTATGTACTATTTGGATTCAGTGAACCATCTCCTCCAGATGAATCAACATCGAATGAAGATAGCAAAACAATGACTTCATCTGCATTGTTCCTATCTGCCCAATCTTGATGGTCTTTAGAGCTGTCATCCCCTGCATAATAAATTTCTGTAAGAGTACATCCATTCCAGTTGCTCTTAAACTCTTTTTTTATGGTGTCAATAGCAGCTGCAATGTCCTCTTCAGAATATATTTCAGATTCTACATTATGCGTATTTACTTCATTAACATTTCCGCCACAAGCACTCAAACTAAATACAAGCAGAATACATAGCATTGCACATACAATCTTTTTCATAATTCACACTACCTCCATCAATTCCGATTGAGATTTCACCTGTTTTAAGCGAGTTAATAACTGTTATATCTTGTTATTAAATTCTCCGCAAACCCTTGAAAACACTGAATTTGTCGCAGGTGAGCTTTCCCTTATTGTTTCCCTTGTGTTATATCATCCCATCAGTGTTTACGAACTCTGATAAGGGCAAATACAAGGGCACAAGAGGTCCGGTGGACCTCTGCTCTGTGCCGACCGAAGCGGCAGCGGAGACCAAAAAAATCATATAAAACAGTATAACACAAAATAAAAATGACATGGTGAACTGATTGAAATGCTTCTGATTTTTGTAACTGATGATTGATTGAATGATAAGGAGATTCGATACGATGAGAACGATATTTGCAGAATACAACCCACAACGCAACAGTATTGATGTTTATACTTCTGCTGGCTATATGCTCCGCATTGACTGTTGGGAAACAGAAAAAAATTTAAAGACTACACCCGGATCAGACTGTGCATTAAACGCATTTGCCATTAATGAACCACTTGAGTATGCAAGATTATGTCTTAATGGAAATTTGCAGATGTGGATAGATGCGGAAGATTCTCTTGAAATCTAAAGATTCTTTGTAGTGTCACGATCGAGGGAGCACTTACCGCACTTGTTTACATTATAAAGCTCCAGTGGGTCTAAAGCTCCCTCTTTAAGATATCTAAAAATTTTACAATAGAATCTTAATTAAAATAACGACGACCATCGTTCTCGATAGTCGCCGCATAAATTAACCTATTCTGTTATCTATTATACTGTTTCTTTCGATGTACCATCAGCGTACCAATAGTTACGCTTCCACTGACAAAAAGTATGATAAACCACAAAAACATATTGTTTGTATCGCCGGTTTTAGGACTTGTTGTTTCACTTGTATCCGGTTTGTTTACTTTTGATGAAGTGCTACCCGAATTATTACCAGTACTGTCAGTACTTGAAGTGATGCTTGCCGCCTTGATTTCAAACTCCGTGCTGCACTCGCCGTCGTTATAAACAATAGTCAGGGTATGCTTGCCGACAGAAAGAGTGCTGAGATAATCTTTTTTCAGTGTGATCACCGTAGAACCAGATACGGCAGTATATTTATCGGCTGCAACTAGCGTACCGTCCAACTTAACGCCGGTAAACTTGGAGAAATCTCCGTTTGCAACAAATTTCAGCGTGTCGTCGCTGTTCTGCTTCCAAGAGCTATTTGCACCCTCAGTGATTTTATATTCAGGGGTTGTGCCGGATACCTGTGGTGTCATGGTCAAATTTGTGTCAACCCACATCGTTGCATATCCGCCATTAGGATATTGTAACAGCGGGTCATAGTCGGTAATGTCATAATCGTAATATTTACCATTTATTTTTAATTTTGTATCAGTTGTAAAACAATATCCTTCTTTTGCCTTGAAATAAATTCCATAAGTGTAAGTTTTACCGCTTTCAAATTCGGTAAATAAATCATCTGGATTGTTGTCGTTCCAAAAATCGGCTGAGTAATGGTATTTTTTACCTCCATCTGTACTCCAAAATTCAGATTGATAAATATACGGAACATTCTCAGCTGTTTTTCCAGTGAATACAGGCTTATCTCCGACCTTAAAGCTGATTGTTGCATTATTTATTTCGACAATACTAATATTTTGTAACTGAACAGTTTCAGGTTTTATTGTTCTTACAGCAACTACAAAAAGTCCTGTTCCAGTATTTGTTATATTTGCATTATTTACATTTGTGCCATTCACCATTACTTTACTATTAGCTGCAAATGTATTTCCGTCTCTTGCTTTAAGAGAAAGACTATACATATAAGTTTTGCCATCCTCAAAGGTCGTTATTTTTTTGTCTTGTGCAAGTGCATTATTCTTGCTTTCATCAGAATACCAGTATTTTACTGGTATAGATTCACCGTTTACATTCGTTTCCATTTCTTCCCAATATTCGTATTCTATATCATATTGTTCATCCCATGGATCACATTTGTAAGCAGTTGCTTTTGGAACATCTCCCGGCTCATAATTAAAGGTTACACCCTCAATATCTACGTCACCAATGCTATTCTGAGAGCTTTCGTCAGTCGCTGTCACCTTTATGTCGTTAAACCAGAGGATTAACTGCTTTCTATCATCGGAGAGTGTGCCAGAAAACGCCGTTATAGTGGAGCCATCGCATATTACAGTGCATCCAACTCCGCTACCTTTGAATCCTTCATGGAAGTAGTAACCGTCTTTCGCTGTTAATTTCACTCCATATCTGTAGGTTGCCCCTGCAACCGGCTTTTTGGGATTGGATTTTGCAATTATAGGGCCATCAATAGTCCACTGCATCCAAAACTCGTCCGTAAGCGTCATCTGGTTTGCACATTCCGAGTTAGGATTGACTTCTGCTGTAAATGCAATAGGCTGTGAAGCATCAAGATTTTTCCAAATATTGCCAATGTCAACCATGGTGATAGCCTCATCCACAGCATCTGGTTCCTGCACAATCAGGTCATAAGTATAATCATATATTTGATATTCGTGAACATCCAGAATCACTGTGAAAGTACCGGTCGCATCCGGGTGCTCATTGAAATACTGCTTTGCCGCTTCTAAATCCGAACTAAAATCAACAGGATTGCCGGATGTGGGCGTAAAAGTATAAAGAGAGGCACTCTCAAAATGATCAATAATCGGCCCCGCACTCTCATTTTCACTTGTAACGGTTCCCCTAGCTTTGTACGGTGTCTCAATCTCGGTCTGAAGATTTTCCACTGCTGTCTGCAGCACTTCGGCACTTGGGAATCCTTCTGTGATAAAATTAAACTCACCGCTGCTTTTACTTACTTGTGTGGTTTCAACCACCGTACCGGTCGAATCCTTAACGGAAACATTGGCAGTTACATCAACTCGTGTGTGATATGCGTGCTTGTAGCCATCAGAAAAATACGTTACTCCCTGAGGGAGATAATCCGGTTTTGGTTGCTCGAGGGCAAGTGTCGCAACTTCCGCAGATGACTTTTCATTGGATTTATCAATCTGTTCATCCTTATTTTCTGTATTTGCATCTTCCGATGTATTTTCGATTACACTATTTGATGTATCCTCTGTTGCATTTTGCTGTTCTGGCATCTGAATTTCTTCTCCTGCAGAGTTCTCACTTTTTGCTGGAGCTGTATCTTCAGCAGCAAATGCTGTTGCAGGTATGATAGATAGTAACAGGCAGCCTGTAAGCAGAACAGACAACCACCTGATTTTTCCCCTTCTTCTTTTTTTCATAATCATCCTCCATTCTCGCTTTCATATAACTAAAACTATTGGTAACGCTTTAAATATACCATACATCCTGTACTTTACCCTTTCTATTTCCTGATTGTCAGTGACATTTCGGAAATTGCAATATTGTAATTCCCCGAGGATATTATATACTACAGGAAAGGGCACCTGTATCATTAAGAAGGAGAACATATCTCAATGGATTTTAAGAAATTATTAGATGACTACATGAAGCAATTGGACTGTACTGCCAAAGATTTAGCAGAAAATTCTGGGCTTTCTGCTGCTACAATCAGCCGTTACAGATCCGGTGAACGTATCCCGGAAGATGGATCCGAAAATTTTGACAGACTTATAAATGGGATTGTTTCTATTGCAGAGAACAAAAAAATACCTAATATCACAGTACAATCTGTCTCTGAAGCATTTTCTCCATATGTAAGAAATAACGTGGATATTGCTCATTTACAGAAAAATTTTCATACATTGCTGACTGTTGTACCGATAAACATTTCCGACCTGGCACGTTTTCTGAACTATGACCCATCCTATATTTCCCGTATCCGGAATGGGCAAAGACAGCCTGCCAACCCTACGGAGTTTGCCAGAAAGATTTCAATTTTTGTTACCAAACATTTCCAGACAGTGGAACAAAAAGCTGTCATATCCAGCTTAATCAATTGTCCCATGGAAGAATTGTCTAACTACACTGATTTTCAGGATCGGATGACAAACTGGTTGCTTGCCGGATCAGGAGCTGTCAAAGACTCAATGACCGTTTTTTTAGAAAAGCTTGATGAATTTAATCTGAATGAATATATCCATAGCATCCACTTCAACGAATTGAAAATTCCTTCTGTTCCATTTCAGATTCCGATTTCCAGAACCTATTGGGGCATCAAAGAAATGATGGAAAGTGAATTGGATTTTCTGAAAGCAACTGTACTTTCCAAATCCACTGCTCCAGTAATCATGTATAGCGATATGCCAATGAAGGAAATGGCAAAAGATCCTGAATTTCCTAAAAAATGGATGTTTGGTATGGCTATGATGCTCAAGAAAGGACTGCACCTCTATCAAATTCATAATCTTGACCGTTCCTTTGATGAAATGATGCTGGGGTTAGAAAGCTGGATTCCGATGTATATGACCGGACTAATCTCACCATACTATTTAAAAAATGTGCAAAACAACACATTCCTGCACTTGTTAAAAGTTTCCGGTTCTGCTGCACTTTCAGGTGAAGCAATTACCGGATGCCATGAAAATGGGAAATACTATCTGACAAAGTCCAAGCGAGAAGTGGCATACTATCAAAGGCGCGCAGATGAACTATTAAAAAATGCTGATTCTTTGATGGATATTTACCGCAGTGAAAGGGAAGCTGAGCTGAACACTTTTCTAATCTCTGACATCAGAAAATCTGGAAAACGCCGGGGCATCCGATCCACATTGCCGTTATACACAATAAGTGAAGAACTTCTCGAACGAATTCTTATTCGGCATGACATAGACGGCAGACAAAAACAGCGGATAAGAAAGCATGTTAAAATGCAAAAGGAAAGAATTATATCTATTCTTGCGTCTGAAACGCTTGAAGACGAAGTCCCTGCTCTGACACCAGAAGAATTCAGCAAAAATCCACCCGTTCTGGATCTTTCTGGAATTTTTTGTGAAACCAATCTTCCATACAGTGAAGAGGAATACATGATGCACATGAGTGATACGAAGGCTTTTGCCCGAAAAAATCCTAATTATATTTTGAGAATAAGTACAACCCATGCTTTTCATAATCTGCAGATATTAGTACATGAGGGGCAATGGGCTATAATATCAAAATCAAAAGCACCAGCGATACATTTTATTATCCATCATCCCAAGCTGCGCAATGCAATTGAGAACTTTATTCCACCAATAGTGGAATAAGCCGACTGAAAATATTTACAGAAGAAATAAACGATATCTTGTGGTGATTTTTACTTTCATTAATCTCAAGAACTATGAAAGAGAAGCGGACAGCCTTCTATACAGGCAGTCCGCTTCTCCTTAATAATATCCCCGTTCTTCCCGCCAGTCTTTCACATAACATCGGATTCCGATATAGATCACCTGCACCAGAAGTAACAGTAATTTATTGGTGGAAGATGTCTTCCATGAGATTACAGCAAACGTAGTAGTAATGTCTATCAAAAGGCTTTTACATATTAGATAAAAGCATGTAAAATTTCTTTTACATAGCTTAATTGCGGTCTATTTAGCTTGTTTCTTGACTACTCAGGAAAAATATTTCTACCCTCGCCCCACCTGTATTTTCAGAATTTGAAAGTTTAATACCTCCACCATTTTTTTCAGCCACAGTTTTTGCAAAAAATAGTCCCATCCCATAATGGGCTTCGCCATTTCTACTTGTGTCATCCATAAAAAACTGCTCTGTGCCATGCAATAATGCTTCTTTTGTAAATCCTGATCCGCTATCCTCCACAATGAATGTCAGCCGGCCATCCTGCTCCTTTGCGTCAATATAAATGATTCCATTTTCTTTTGTATGCTCCACTGCATTCTGAATCATATTCATTACGGCCCGGAACATTGGATCATAAGCAATCGTTACCTTTTTATCACTTTGTCCCGCCTTCCAATCTATTTTCTGGTGATAGATTTCTACCAGTCCGAGTGCCTGTTCCTTTATATCTGCGAAAAAATCTTCTAACCTCACCGTTGTATAGGTAACATCACTGCAATTCCATGATTTTGTGACATCTATCAACTGTTTTACATAACTTTGTATCTGTGTTGTGCCGTTCAAAACATAAGTGATATTATTCTTCTGTTCTGTGGTCAGTTCAGTCTCTGAAAGTAGTTCTGCATTTCCCCGTACAATCGTAAGAGGTGTTTTAATATCATGCGCCAAAGCAGACATCTGTTGTTTCTTTTCCTGCTCTGTTTTCCACTGCTTTTCTAAAGATTCTCGCAATGCATCTCGCATATCATCGATTGCCGATAAACAGTCATCAAACTCTTTGATACCGGAACAGGATGTCTCATATTCCAGATTTTGATCCTTTATTTGTCTGATTGCGTCTAATACAGGCTGCATCTGCTTTTTGATTCTTTTTCCAAAACGTATGGACGGAATGATGATAATCGCTAACGCTCCAATCACTGACATAATACTCATCACATTCTGTGGTTCTATAAAATGCTCCCTCAAAAAAGCTGAATGATATTGAGGTGTCAGGCGATATTGCAATACAACATATTCATTTTCCCTTACAATTACTTTATAAAAATATTTCCCGGATGCGTTTCCGTACTTTGCAACATTCCATGCTATCTGTTCGTATTGTTCTGACAGATCTCCACCTATTTTCTCTCCATTCTCTGAAAAGATTACATAATCACAAAGTGTAGGAATCATCTCAGCAGTTACTTTATCCGCACGTAAAATCGTATCATATGCTTCATTAATCTTTTGCTCTGCATAATTCGCCGGATAGATACAGCCCACACTAATCAAAAGGTACAGCAGCAGCCAAGCAACAATCACCAAACCTACTAATGATCCAAGCATGACCAGTACATATCTCATAAAAATCCAGCTGAGTGCATTGCTTCTCTTTACTCTTCCCATTTATATCCAATCCCCCAGACTGTTTTTATCGGTGTATAATCATAATCCGCAAATTTTGCTCTTATATTTTTGATATGCGTGATAATGGTACTGTCATTACTCTCACTGTCAAAACCAAAGACCTCTTCTAAAATCTGTTCTTTCGAGAAAACCTGTCCCCTGTTTTTAGCCAGGAATTCACAAATTTCGTACTCCGCTTTCGTAAGAGGAAGTTCCTTATTATCAACCAATAGTTTCTTTTGAGATATTTGAATGCAGACCCTCCCAAAAACCATCCGGACAGAATGTTCCCTGTGCTCTCTTCTAAGATGTGCATGAATCCTTGCCCGAAGTTCCATCACTCCAAATGGCTTTGAAATATAATCATCTGCTCCCAACGAAAGTCCGTTCACCAGACTTTTTTCCTCCGTTTTTGCGGTAAGAAACAAAATCGGACAATCCACAAGTGCCCTGATTCTTTTGCATAATTCAAAGCCGTCCATTCCAGGCATCATAATGTCAAGTAAAATCAGGTCATAACGATGTAATTCTTCCATATTAAGTTTCAGCGGATTACTTACTTTGGTAACCAGATGTCCATCCTTATTCAAAATGCTTTCTATCATTTCCAGAATTGCCGGTTCATCATCAACTGCCAGTATTTTTGCCATAGTTTCCCTCGATTCTATTCCGATATTCTGTTTCCTTCCCAGTGGTTTACCCACCAAAAATAGTATACCATACTAATCCCTGTAAATATTAAGCAACCTGGTATGAATGACAACCATTCACCTACACTAGTTTCTCCCAATACAGATTGCAGATAAGTATATGGTACTCTACCCGTCCAGCAGACAAATACATATTTCCACACATAATCTCCAAGTCCGGTAAGCATCAATGCACTAATTAGTCCTGATATAATCCCTGCTCCAATGGATACCCCTTTTCCAAACTGAAAAGCCAGAATCAGCTGCCACAGATAAAGTGGAACACTGCTTCCCCACAGCAGCAATGCTGCAAATATACATCCTTTCATGATTTCGATATCGCTTGATGCGATTCTTCCAAATCCAATTCCGAATATGATTGCTGTCAATAGGATAGAGCACAGACACAAAACCAGTAGCATCAACAGTTTCGATAAAAATGCTGCAGGTTTATCCGGTAAAGACAACAGATTTTGAAAATCACCTGCATTTTGTTCCTGTTCCATCACACTTGCTGTAAAAATTCCAATAAGTACCGGAAGTCCTGCTCCTATTGCCTGATAAAATGCAATCACTTTCATATTTTCATTCCATGGTGAAAAAAGTAATATATTAAAAATATAACGCTGGTTATAATCGGAATCAGTAAGTGTGCCAGAATCACAGATGTTCCTTTCATCTTTCGCAAGTCTGCATTAAGAGATCTTCCAATCATCTTATTTCACCTCTCTTCTCTCAAACCATTTCAAAAACAGAACCGTTACAAAAACAAACCAGATGATTGAGAGACACATTCCCGGAACAATGACTCCCGTATCCAAAAGAGGATTCCCTGCTTCTGCGGCAAGTCCATTTGGTAAAACATGAAGCAACGGGCACATCATTCGCATAGGGATTGCAGAAACAAGTACATACCAGATTCTGGTTTGTGATATTACCACACCGCTGACGGTAATAAATAGGCAGACGAACAGGTTTACAATCATTCCAAATCGTTCACTTAAAAATAAAGCTACCGGAATCTCCCATAACTCAGAAACCGTCAGAAACAATACTGCAATCAACGCTCCTCCAACTGGAACATGTGTCGTTAGAAGAAAGCCTCCAAGCGTTGCTCCTGCAAACACAATCACATTAGAAAACAAAATCATGTACCCAATATAAATAATTTTCCCCAGCAACAATTTTCTTCTGTCTGTGGGAATAGTCATTAAATGATAGTATTTTATCTTTTTCTCCTGCGCCACAGAAAGATAACAAAATAGAGCAATCATCCCCGGCAGCAAAAGTGTATACCACCAGTTCCAAACACTTTCTGCATAAGCATTTGTCATCCCAAGAGTAAATATAAATGCCATGACAAATGTAAGAAGAGGAAATCCCCAGATAAACTTTTTTCGCATGGTTCTTTTGGCTTTTTGATGTTCTGCTTTTATAATATTAACCATGGATTTCACCTGCTTTCTGGTTTTTTCTTACCACATTCATAAACAAATCTTCAAGATTATCTCCCTGCTTTAATGCTCCTTCGTATCCTAAGATTCCACCTGAAATAATCCCGACTTTATCTGCAAGTAACTGTACCTCTGAGAGAATATGACTGGAGAGAATTACAGTGATTCCCTGTTCCGGAAAAGACCGGATCAGCTCTCGTAATTCCTCGATGCCTATTGGATCTAATCCATTCGTAGGTTCATCCAATATCAAAAGTTCCGGTTCTCCAAGCAATGCCATTGCAATGCCTAGTCTTTGCTTCATCCCCAAAGAAAACTGTCCTGCTTTCTTCTTTCCGGTGTTTGTAAGTGATACAATCTGCAAGACCTCATCAATTCTGTTTTCATCTGTACCAAGCAATAATTGTCTTACCTTCAAATTCTCTCTGGCGGAAAGATTTTCATAAATAGGCGGATTTTCGATTAACGCTCCTATTTTTGATAAATCTTTCCTATCCAAAAGTTTTCCATCAAAGTAAATCTTTCCTGCAGTTGGTTTCATCATACCGGTCAGCATTTTCAATGTGGTAGATTTACCAGCGCCATTCGGTCCAAGCAGTCCATAAATCTGTCCCTTTTCGATATTAAGTGAAACATTATTTACCGCTTTCTGTTTTCTAAAATATTTACATAGATTTTGTGTCTGTAACATCATTTCCATCTTTACTATCCTTCCTTCTATATTTCATCTCTTACTGAAATATAACCTAACAGAAAAAAATAAAGATTTGATGAAGATTTATTCCCGTATGGAATAAACCATCAATTGAATATCATTATCAGAACTCGGCTTTCCTCTGAAATCAGCAAAGCTGTTACAAATACGAAGCGTGATACCCAGACTGTCCGTATCCTGCCACCCCAGACAAGTGGTTAAATCTCCCTGTGAGTCTGCATCAACAAGTAATACTTTCTTTCCCTGCATTGCAAGACCGATTCCGAGATTGACCGAAGTGGTGGTCTTTCCTACTCCGCCTTTCTGATTGCAGATGGCAATCGTTTTGCAGTTTGACACTTCTTGCGTCCTCCTTTCCTGAATATTCATAGCCATTGTAGAATGACTATGTACCTGACCGTTTCATTTCCTAAACGGTCGTGGCAACATTTGTTCTCAACACCCCTTGCCGAGCGTATCGCTCATGGGAAGCCACTAATGAACAGACTGCTGATCTGTATCATAGGATTCTAACCTCTGCCGGGTACTCCGCCAGCTCCTTAGAGAAGTATCATTATCTTTCTGACTGTCATCGCCATGTCAGGAGCAACCTGACACTCATACCGGGAGTTCTCGCTGTTCTGCATCCACAAAAGTTATGGCGTACCCGATAAGGTGGCTATCATCAGAATTAACGTCTTAGTGACCTGTATATTCAGTTTTAAATTTCAAAGGAAGGCGTTCCATTTTTGTTGATTGGAATTACTCCCTTCACTTATTTGGAATTGCTCAGGCTTTTGACACCCTATTTTTTATAATTTTTTTTGAGAGAGATTTTAGAACAATAGATAAGTAGAAAAAGCTTCAAATCCCGTGTATAATTAAGAAATAAAGATAGAAACAAATCGGAATTTAATTTATACATTTGGATGTGGTAAACAATGAGAAAATGTGTAAAATGCGGAAAAGCTATGGTATCAGATTTAAGGCTTAAAGTAAATGGTGGTGGCTATGGGATTGTTGTTCGTGTAGATGAAAAGCAAAAGGCAACAATTATAGATGATGTAAAAGTTGCAGTCTGCCAAGAGTGCGGTTATACAGAAATGTACTTAGAGGATTTAACTAATTTAAAAGATTAGGCGATAACTTCAAGTTTGCAGAACTAATAGAGAAATAACATATAAAACAATAAATATGCCGCCACAATTCCGTAATGATTAATGCTTGAAAGTCTCCTGAAAGAATGCTATAATACTGAGCGTAAAATTTGAGTGGACTTTTCCGGATTCGGTCATCTTTTTGCCACACAGCTATCTTGTGATAGCCGTGTGGCTTTTTTGTTGTCTGCATACTGGAAAATCTGGCAGAACGGAGGATGGAAGCTGCCGGACACTTTGTGGAGAGGAGGGAAAGTATGCAGACCAATAATAAAATGGCGGTCGTTTCTGTTGGAAAGCTCATCTGGCAAATGTCGATACCGCCGCTGATTTCCATGTTCCTGCAATATTCCTATAACCTGATAGACAGCGCGTTTGTGGCGCGGTTGAGCGAGAATGCATTGACCGCTGTTTCTCTGTCATTCCCGATTACAACATTGATGAATGCAGCGTCTATATGGATCGGTGTCGGCGTGAATGTGCTGATAGCAGGGTATCTTGGACAGAAAAAGCAGGATGAGGCAAATGCAACTGTCACACATGGATTGTTACTGGCTTTTGGAATAGGTGCTTTGCTCAACCTTATGTCATTACTGATTATGAAACCCTATTTTCGGGCATTCACCAATAATGAAGAAATTTATCAGCTGAGCATCGCCTATATGAGTGTGTGCTCCTTCATGCAAATTCCCAATATGGTGCATATCGCCATCCAGAAGATGATACAGGCCACCGGGAACATGGTCGCTCCCATGTGGTTCCAGATCGCGGGCGTGGTCGTTAACTTCGTGTTCGACCCCATTCTGATTTTTGGGATTGGTATTTTCCCGGCTATGGGAATCCGCGGCGCTGCAGTGGCTACTGTTGCGGGCTATTCATTATCCATGATTTTGGCATTTGCTTTGCTGCTGGGCAAAAAGCAGAAAGTGCAGGTAAAAATCAAGGGCTTTCATTTGCAAAAGCAGATGATCCGCCGTATTTTTGCCTTTGGCCTGCCATCTTTTATTATGAACGCCCTCAGTTCGTTTATGGTGACGTTCGTCAATCTGTTCCTGGTGGCGTATTCCGATACGGCGATTGCTTTCTTCGGCGCATACTTTAAGGTGCAACAGTTGATCGTTATGACGGTAAACGGCTTGATCCAGGGCTGTTTGCCTGTCATGCGGTTTAACTACGGCGCAGGCAACAGCGAAAGGCTGCATTCCGCTTTCCGATACGGAACCGCTTTGGTCACTGGTATGATGATACTGGGGACATTGGCCGTCATCCTTTTTCCAGCACAGATTTTGGAACTGTTTACGGCGTCGGAAACCATGCGCTCCTTTGGGATATCCGCTATGCGGATTATGGCGGCAAGCTATCTGTTTTGCGGTCTCTCTACTATGATTTCCACCTATTTTCAGGCTACGGAAAAAGTAGGTTCCAGCATGGCAATCCAATTATGCAGGCAGATGCTTTTCCTTGTTCCCGCCGTATGGTGTCTGGACAAATTGTTCCATCTGAACGGAATCTGGCTTGTATTTCCGGTTGCCGAAACTGCCACTTTGCTCGTTGCTCTTGTGATGATGGCATGGCATCGCCGCAAAAATATCTCATAACGTGTTCCAAGGAGGAAAAATGATGAACGACACTTTCATGAAAGAGAAACCGGTATTACCGCTGATTTTATCCATGTCATTGCCTATGGTGTTATCCATGCTAGTTAATTCTCTCTATAACATTGTGGACAGTTTTTTCGTCGCGCAGATCAGCGAGGAGGCTATGACGGCATTATCATTGGTTTACCCGGTTCAAAATTTTATCAATGCTGCCGGAATTGGATTTGGCGTTGGGATCAATGCAGTGATCGCCTTGTATCTGGGCGCGGGGGATCACAGAAAAGCGGATCAGGCAGCCACGCAGGGACTTGTGCTTGCCGTGATTCATGGCGTTGTTATGACAGTCTGCTGTATTACGATCATGCCGGTTTTCCTGCGGATGTTCACTTCATCCGAAGCGGTCATTGAACTTGGCGTCCGCTATTCTGTCGTTGCGTTCGCCTTTACACTCATTGTTACCGTCAGCATGACGTTTGAGAAATTGTTCCAGGCAGTAGGAAACATGAAAACGACCATGATAAGCCTGATGTGCGGGTGCATCACAAACATTGTCTTAGATCCCGTTCTGATTTTTGGCTATGGTCCATTCCCGGAAATGGGAATCGAAGGCGCTGCGCTGGCGACCGGCATCGGACAGGCTCTGACGCTGACGATTTACCTTGTAGTCTATCTTGCGCGGCCAATTCGCGTGCATATCCGCAGGCAGTACATTCTCCCCAGCAAAAAGATGGTAATAAAGCTGTACTCCATTGGCATTCCCGCAACCCTGAATCTCGCGCTTCCGTCTCTTTTGATTTCGGCGCTCAATGCGATTTTGGCGGCATATTCCGAAGTGTATATTCTGGTTTTGGGAATCTATTACAAATTGCAGACATTTGTCTATCTTCCAGCGAATGGCATTGTGCAGGGGATGCGCCCCCTGATCGGCTATAACTACGGCGCGGGGGAACACCAACGGGTCAGCCAGATCTTTAAGATCGTTTTGTGCATGAGTGGTATCATTATGGTGTTTGGGACAGTAATATGTCTGCTGATCCCCGGACAGTTGATGGGGCTGTTTACCCACACAGAAGCGACGATTCAGGCCGGGGAAACCGCCTTACGCATCATCGGGGCCGGGTTTATCGTCTCGGCGGTTTCTGTTACATCTTCCGGCGCATTGGAGGGACTTGGGAAAGGAACTCCCTCCTTACTGATTTCCCTTTGCCGGTATGTAGTGGTCATCATCCCGGCTGCGTTTTTACTCAGCAGGTTTTTCGGAGCGGTTGGCGTCTGGAATGCGTTTTGGATCACGGAAGCGATTACTGCGATCATTTCCCTTGTCATTTACCGCAAGGCAATATAGTCAGGTTGAGGAATATTTAAAAAATGGTTGGAATCCAAATGAAAGTACAAAATCAGTATATTATGCTATAAAATATAATCCAGATAGTAACAAGGAAAAAGATGAGTGGAAAATGTTAGAACTATTACTAAAAAATGGTGCTAAAACTGATGTTCAGATTTCTGAAAACCCAAAAGGCGTAAATACTCCATTAACATATACAACAGAATGTGGATATTATGGTGCAACAAAACTTTTATTGGAATATGGTGCAGACTGCAACTATCAAGAAAATTATATGAACCAAAATGGACTACTTGCTCTAAGATTTTATGAAAATAATAATGCTGCTAAGACATTGCAACTGTTGCTGGATTATGGAACAGATTTAGATGTAAAACAAATAGATAATAAAACTGGAAGAGAAAAATTAAAAAATTTTCAAAACGATTATATTAATATAAAAGATAAAGTTCCAAACTATGATGAAATAGTAAACATCATTGACGGACTTGGATTATAGATAAATTCCAGTTTTGAGAATTGAAAAAAACGGAATTTACTTATTAAGACATATAAACTGTTGACGATAAAGCTCCTATATAGTATGTTTTTAATAAACTACTATATAGGAGCTTTTGTATGGAAATGAATGGAGGATTTCTTGTTACCAAAATAAAACAGCTTGGAGACCGGATTTTCGAGAAGATTCTCAGCGAAAAGAATATTGATGCGTTTAATGGAGCCCAGGGGCGTATTCTTTATGTGCTGTGGCAGAAGGATGGTATTTCAATCAGGTCACTCTCGACTAAATGCGGATTAGCGATAACATCTCTTACTACGATGCTGGAAAGAATGGAAAAACAAGGGCTGATAAGCCGTGTTCAGTCTGAAACGGACAAAAGGAAAACACTCCTGTTTCTGACTGAGAAAGCACATGCCTTAAAGGGCGAGTACGATTCTGTATCTGATGAGATGGGCAGTATTTACTACAAAGGTTTTTCAGAGGAAGAAATTACCCGGTTTGAGGAATGCCTCGACCGCATCAGAAAGAATCTTGAGGAGTGGCAGAAGTCATGAGTATTTGTATCAAAGATCAGATTCAGAACATGAATATCGTCATTGGCTGCACAGTGGGGTGTGCATATTGCTATGCCCGCAACAACGTGAAACGCTGGCATATGATTGATGACTTCGCTGACCCTGAATTCTTTCCGGGTAAGTTCAAGATGATGGAAAAGAAACGTCCGCAGAACTTTCTTCTTACCGGCATGAGCGATCTCTCCGGATGGAAGCCGGAATGGAGAGACGAGGTATTTGCAAAGATCCGTGAAAATCCACAGCATCAGTTCCTGTTCCTTACCAAGCGACCTGATTTGCTGGATTTTGATACCGATCTGGAAAACGCATGGTTTGGCGTTACGGTGACGAGGAAAGCAGAACTGTGGCGTATCGACGCCCTTCGGAAAAACGTCAGAGCAAAACATTACCATGTTACCTTTGAGCCGTTATTCGATGATCCCGGCACAGTTGACCTTTCCGGAATCAATTGGATCGTTGTCGGCACCATGACCGGAGCTCAGAGCAGGAAGATTCATACGGAGCCGGAATGGGCATGGTCTCTGACGGACCAGGCACATAAGCTCGGCATTCCGGTGTTTATGAAGGAAGACCTTGTCCCTATCATAGGGGATGAAAATATGATTCAGGAAATGCCGGAAGAATTTAATAAAGTGTTAGAGGTACAGAAATCATGGAAGAAGTAATGAATGGAATCCTCATTCGTGAGGTGGAAACAAAGAACATCATGACTAAGTCTAGTCTGCCGGTAGGCGGTTACTCGGTCAATCCCTATGTGGGCTGTACACATGCCTGCAAGTATTGCTATGCTTCTTTTATGAAGCGCTTTACCGGGCACAAGGAGGAATGGGGCACTTTCCTTGATGTGAAGCATTGGCCAGAAATTAAAAATCCGAAGAAATATGCCGGACAGCGGGTGGTCATCGGTTCTGTGACAGATGGCTACAATCCACAGGAGGAGCAATTCGGGAATACCAGAAAACTTCTGGAGCAGCTGATCGGCAGTGACGCAGATATTCTGATCTGCACAAAGTCGGATCTTGTGGTACGGGATATTGATCTGTTGAAGAAGCTTGGACGTGTAACCGTTTCATGGTCGATCAACACACTAGATGAAAATTTCAAGAACGATATGGATTCTGCTTCGAGCATAGAGCACCGTATCGCTGCTATGAAGCAGATATATGAGGCAGGTATCCGTACAGTTTGTTTCGTATCCCCGGTATTCCCCGGTATCACGGATTTTGAAGCAATCTTTGAGCGGGTAAAGGATCAGTGCGATCTGTTCTGGCTCGAAAATCTCAATCTTCGAGGCGGTTTCAAAAAGATAATTATGGATTATATCGCCGGAAAATATCCTGATCTTGTACCACTTTACGACGAGATCTATAACAAGCATAACCGCAGCTACTTTGAAGCACTTGAAGTAAAAGCTGAGAAAATGGCTAAGAAGTATGATTGTGCCTTTGTGGATAATGAAATGCCTTATGGCAGAGTCCCGCAGGGACATCCGGTGATCGTAGATTATTTCTATCATGAGGAAATCCGTGGGACAGAGAATACCGGAAAAAGAAATCGCTAACTTCTTGTTTGAAAAATTGAGAAAACGTAATATTGAACAAAAAAGAAATGCACAGTTCTTAGCATATCGGGAACTGTGCATTTCTGTATATAAATACTTTTAATTAGCCGATTACGGCATCCTCTGCTGTAAAATGTTCCAGAGAATTTTCTTTTACCTGAATGCAGATATAAGTAATTCCGGAAATATCGGATGCAAAAAACTGACGCTTTGCAGCAGGTGCGATTTTTAGCCAGTCTCCAGTTGAAAGGCTAATTTCTTCTCCATCAATTATGGCTTTGCCGTTACCTGAAAGAATTCCATAGATTTCTTCATTTTCTTTATGAGAATGAACAAATGGGACATTTGCTCCTGCAGGTAGTTCGTTTAAACTGATTTCTGCACCTGTTAAAGACAACTTTTCGTGCAGCTCAATTCGGTTTTCCTTTCCAATAGTTGTTTTTGTGTAATTTGCCATAATAACCTCCATAGTTAATTTGTAGTTTCTGGTTGCTTGATGTTAGTATAGTGTGAGACACATACAAAAACAAGTACGCACCTTTTTGTAACTGTACACTCAAAATCGAATGTGTTACAATAGCCTCGGAGGTGAGAATTATGCGAGCAAAAGAAGAATTACCGGAATGCCCAGTTGCAACAGCAGTATCTCTCATCGGAGGAAAATGGAAACTGCTGATTTTGCGTAACTTGAAAGAGCGTCCATGGAGATTCAATGAGCTACAACGAAGTATAGATGGTATTTCACAAAAGGTTTTGACAGATAGTTTAAGACAAATGATGAGTGATGGACTGGCATATCGCCACGATTACCATGAGCAGCCACCAAGAGTTGAATACGGCTTAACGGAACTCGGAACAAAAATGCTTCCAATTGTTAATTCACTTGCTGACTTTGGTAACTACTATAAATCAATTATTGAACAGAATTAAGGACGTTAGTATTTGAAAAGCTTGAACAATTCAAGTTTGGAGAATTGAGAAAATCGAAGTTTGTGATGGTAGATAATATGGAATGGTTTAATGTTTTTGGGCTGATTTTTATTGCAGTCATTATGATACCCAATGTTGTATTTGCGATTAAGTGCAAAGATGGATTTGATAATAAGTGGAACAATAAATATGTTGAGGTCACAGAACAAGTAGGGAGATTGGGTTGTTTCGGATTCATGATAATCAATGTTCCGGGAACTTGGTTCGGGTGGTGGTCTGACGAAGCATTTGCACTATATCTGATTGTAGATACCATATTGGTAATGCTTTATTGTGCTATTTGGATTATATGTTTTAAGAAAAACAGCGTTTTCAGAGCATTAGCACTTTCTATTATTCCTTCAATGTTGTTCTTATTTAGTGGGATTATGAGTAGGTCAGTGCTATTGATTATTGCATCAGTATTATTTGCACCAAGTCATATTGTGATTTCATATAAAAATGTAAAATGATATTTACAAATTCCAGTTTGTAAGGATAATATTACCATTAAAAAGACCGCTTGCATTTCGGTGTAGGCGGTCCTCTTATATTCTGAACGATATGTAATTAGATGAAAAAATTATGCTTCTTCTTGGCTACCAATACCTTGCAGAGAACATCATCCACTGCGTCAGTATATCTGCCTTGTTCGAGAAGCTCATTTTCAGCCGGATAAGTGACTGAATAACTCTGCTCTGTTCTTCGGCTGTTAAGTAAATATGATATTTCTTTTCTCTCATTGGCTGTTCCTCCAGTTCTCATATACGTTTCTGATTGTCCCGACATCTTCTTCCGTATCGGAAGCAATAAATATATGTACACTTTGAAAGGCAGATTTGATACGTTGAGTATAAGCACTTTCTGTTTCATTAGATTTCATAGGTAACTTGATCCGTTTAATTCCTCTCTGCTGACAGAGATGTTCTTTTAAGATTTCCATATCTTCTGAGCCGATGTTCACTTCAATCGCCACCTGTTCAGATGGGATATAAGTATCAAGCGGTATCCCTAAAACTCTGTCTGAGCCGAGTTCGATTTTCAATCCTTTCATATGTGAATAATAACTGAGGCAAAAGCCGGAAACACTGATAAATACTCCTGCTCACATATCCTGCAACCTTTTCCGAGAATTGTCCGTTCATTGATCTTCATACTCCATGAATGTCCGTGTCTGCATTTCCACCATGCCCGTTTAGCAGAAGTTCGTGATATTTCTGTCGGCTGTATTCTGTTCTGTTCATAATCCCAGTCACTGAGTAAATTTTTATCCGTTGTCGCCAGATCATTGTATCCTGCAAGCACTTCTCTTTCGGCACATACCGGGCATTTTTCTCCATTAAAACGAGCCTTAACGCTTGTTTGCCATTCGTGTCCGCAAGTACCTTTCCACCATACTTTTTTATTTGAACCAAAGGTAATATCATCAGGTGTAAGCGGTAAATTCTTCTCCGACCATTCCGTAATAAGCTCTGGGTGTACTTCTGCTAAACTGTTGTTCATAGCCAAACCTCAACCTCCTTGTGCTTAGAGTATATGAAGTTTTGGCTTTATCTTGTAGTTTGCGAATATCCGTATAAATAGAAAAAGCCCTTTGAGAAAAGGATTTTTCCTCTCCCAAAGGGTAGTTTAACTTTTACTTAGAATTATCTTTTTTAATAACTAAGTTATAATTGCTATCATAATACAGTCCAAGTTCTCTACACATTCTATCGTTCACATTATCTAACGCTTTCTTATATTCTGCATACGTTGGAGACAGAACCATTAAATTAGGAATGAATATATCGTTATATCCTTTATTTTGTAACTCTTTCTGCATTTTTCTCTGTGCAATAAATGCTGGATGGTATTTCATTATACCGTTTTTCATTTTAGCACCTTTCCATACTTTTTCTTTTAGTCTTTCATATTCACTTTCACTCATATCACGATAATAGGCTATCATCTCATCTGCGGTTCTGGTTTCTTGTGCAATTCCACCTATCATCTTCGCACCTATTCCCATAATGAAAGGAACTTTCAATATCGTTTCATCGCAATATTCTAATATGTTTTGTAGTGCTCGCTTCTGTTCCAGAGTCTTCAACCTTACATTAAGAAATGGTTTGAAATGACTTTTAAAATAATCTCCCCATTCTTTTCCCGGTAGCAAAGACTCAATTGCATTTTCAACGGTTTGATAATCAAGTGCCTCATTTGCTTTGTCTGCGTCACCATCATCTATAAATTGCTTCAAAGCTTCAAGTTCTGAGTCTTTTAAAACTTTTTCCTGCACTTTTTCTTGATAAATACGAAGAAGAATACTTTTGTCGCCAGTTTCCAAAAGGCTCTGTATGTCTTTAATACTAATACCGAGTTTTCTATATACTGAAATCTTTTTTAAAGTTTCAACATCTTGTGCAGTATAGTTACGATAACCATTGTTATCTTTATCCACTGACAGCAATCCTTTTTCTTCATAATACTTAACTGCACGCTTTGTCATTCCAACCTCATTTATAATTTCATTCAATAACATCGGATGCACCTCCTTATGATGATAGTATAAGGGTGTACGTTACGTACAAGTCAATATATTTTTGAAGTTTTCATTTCAATCATACAAATTCAAATCTTCTGTTGCTTTCAGTCTCTGCCGAAGACTGAAAGTTACCTTCACTTTACTATTTCTAATAGTTTTCTCACATAATCATCTGCGTGGTTTATTGAAAACTCTCCATGATACATATTAGGAAGAACTTTTATAAAACTATCCTGCAATTTTTCATGAATGATTTTAGCAGATTTTTTCATTGATTGATTTTCTTTTTCTCCAACATAAATTTGAACGGTTGCTTCACACTCTCCAATGCCATCTTTTAGTGAATATACTGAGTTTTCCTGTAAAAAGGCAATCATATCACTCTTTTTAATAGCACAAGTATCTTTGTAATATTCATCAAACAAATTCGACTTTATTCGTAGTGATTTGAATTGCAATTTTGAAAACCACTTATACTTTATTAAGCCATAGCAACTTCCAAACGCCGGTTTAATCATAGAATATGTAAATTTTGAAGGTATCACAAGTACACTTTCCACTATTGCATACTTACATATATCTTTGCGTTGAGATAAAATTTCAAGCAAAATCTGCCCTCCAAGCGATAGTCCTCCCATCATTAAAACAGAACCGCCCAATTTGCTATTTACAAATTCTATAATATCCAAAGCATTATTCTCTATCGTCGTAAACTGCTTATCACATCCTGCATGACCATCTAATATAGGCAAAACCACATGATAATCTGTTTGAAGTCTTTCAGCAACCTCTTTGTAATTCCACCATGATAAACCGCCTCCATGTAAGAGGATAATTACATCGCTGTTTTCTTTTCCATATTCTACATAATTCAACCTCTTTCACCTCGCTGTAAACTTCAAATTTTCATGTGTTCGACAAACTGGAATTTCAAATTAATCTTTGCAAATAACCTTTGAACCTTCACCATCAATTACAATTCCCTGACGGTTGTTAATTGGGCATAGATTCAACTCCGAAAACTCAGTCATTATTTTCTCGGTAACTTTCTTAAATGGTGCTGTAAGATAATGCGGAAGAACATAGAAATCAATCAAATCAAGCCCTGCATCATCTTCTTGTGAGTAGTCCTCTGGCTTTTCATCCATTTGCTCGATATATTGGATGCTTGGAGCGCATATAATTGCGCCTGCCGACTCGCCGATCATCAATTTTCCATTTGCCAATTCCTTTTTCAGTAGCCCATCAGCTCCCGTTTTACGGAGCTGGTCCATAAGAAAGAAAGAATTTCCGCCGGTAAAATATATCACATCTGCTTCTTCAAAAACAGACTGTATCGTTGAATAAGCCTCCGTTGAAATATCAATTTCAGTTACGATTGCTCCCAACTTTTTGAATAATTTTCGAGCCGAGCCGACATAACCGGTGTAGCCTTCACGCAGTGAAGCTGTTGGAATAAATGCGACTTTCTTATTTTCAATTTCTTCCTTTATCAGACTTCCCACACTTGAAAAGTGCGAACATAAAAATAGTTTCATCAATATTCTCCTTTATAAATTTATATTTCTGTTTGTTTTAAAATGGGCAACTCCGATTGGAATTGCCCACTCAATGCACTAATTATGCGATTTTTTCTTGCTTGCACCGATTTCTGCATCAATTGATGTAAGTTTGATGTAAATCGCTGTTTTTTTAGTTTTTTATCAAATGAAGTACGTCCCGTCTATTTGGTAAAACGGTACATCTTTACATCATCTTAATAGAGCTTTGCACCTGCCGGAATGTGGTCATCTACCATCAGAAGATGAAGCTTTTCTTCGCCTTCTTCTTCATGAATAGCACTGAGGAGCATACCGCAAGACTCTATTCCCATCATCTTTCTCGGTGGAAGGTTTGTGATAGCGATAAGCGTCTTTCCAACCAGTTCTTCAGGCTCATAAAAGCTATGAATACCGCTTAAAATGGTTCTGTCTGTGCCTGTTCCATCATCAAGAGTAAACTGTAACAGTTTCTTTGACTTCGGTACTGCAACACACTCTTTCACCTTTACTGCACGGAAATCTGACTTGCTGAATGTATCAAAGTCTACCATTTCCTCAAATAAAGGCTCTACCTTTACCTTAGAAAAATCAATCTTCTCTTCTTTAGTCGCAATCTGGTCGCATTTTTCTGCTTCGTTACTCTTAGATGCCTTATTTTCCTGCTTATCTGCGCCGATAGACTTCATCGTCGGGAAGAGCAGTACGTCACGGATTGCCTCTGCCCCTGTCAGCAGCATGCAGAGACGGTCGATTCCGTATCCGATACCACCTGTCGGTGCCATACCGATCTCAAGTGCGTTCAGGAAGTCTTCATCCGTATGCTGCGCTTCCTCATCACCAGCTTCTGCATTAGCATCCTGCTGTGCAAAACGCTCTGCCTGATCGATTGGATCATTCAGCTCTGAGTATGCGTTACACATTTCCCATCCGTTCATAAACATCTCGAAACGCTCTACGTATTCCGGATTACCAGGAATCTTCTTGGTAAGCGGTGAGATCTCGATTGGATGATCCATTACAAATGTAGGCTGAAGCAAATGTTCTTCTGCATATTCTTCAAAGAACAGAGAAAGGATATCACCCTTCTTATGTCTGTCTTCGTATTCGATGTGGTGCTCATCTGCCAGTTTCTTGGCATCCTCAGTTGTCTCCACATTGTTCCAGTCAATACCGGCGTATTTCTTAACAGCATCGACCATAGTAATTCTCTCAAATGGCTTACCAAGATCCATTTCAATGCCTTTGTAGACGATCTTAGTAGTTCCGAGAACTTCCTGTGCCACATAGCGGTACATATTCTCTGTCAGATCCATCATTCCATTGTAATCTGTGTATGCCTGATAGAGCTCCATCAGCGTGAACTCTGGATTATGTCTTGTATCAAGACCTTCATTACGGAATACACGACCAATCTCGTATACCTTTTCCATACCGCCTACGATAAGTCTCTTCAGATAAAGCTCCAGAGAAATACGAAGCTTCAGGTCTTCGTTCAGTGCATTAAAGTGTGTTTCAAACGGTCTTGCAGATGCTCCGCCGGCATTACTTGTCAGGATCGGAGTCTCTACCTCCAGGAATCCCTGATCACCAAGGAATCTTCTGATTGCGCTGATAATCTTAGAACGTTTGATAAATACATCCTTTGATTCCGGATTCATAATAAGGTCAACATATCTCTGACGGTATCTGAGGTCTGTGTTGGTCATGCCATGGAACTTCTCCGGAAGGATCTGAAGACTCTTAGAGAGCAGTGTCATCTCTTCAGCATGGATAGAAACCTCACCTGTCTTTGTACGGAAGGCATAACCTTTCACACCATAAATATCACCGATGTCAGACTTCTTAAAATCTGCATATGCATCTGTACCGATCACATCTCTTGCAACATATACCTGAATGCTTCCATCCAGATCCTGAATATTGCAGAATGAAGCTTTACCCATCACACGCTTAAACATCATACGTCCCGCGATGCTTACATGAATCGGACTTGCATCCATGATCTCTCTGCGCTCATTGTAATCGTCATTGACTGCCTGCTTTGCTTCCTGCTCATCCATACCCTCTGTATTCACAGCAGCTCTTCCTGCAAGAAGCTCTGCTTCGTGAGCATTGTACAGCTCTTTTACTTCCAGAGAGTGGTGTGTCTGATCATATTTTGTAATCTGAAATGGGTCCTTGCCCGCTTCCTGAAGGTTAGCCAGCTTCTCACGGCGAACCTTTCTTAACTGATTAATATCCTGTTCCTGTCCATTCTTCTGTCCAGCCACTTTCCTTACTCCTTATCTCTTAAATAGATCTCTCAATCTTCAATACTTTATAGGTAATATCTCCTGCCTGTGTCTCTACGACTACTTCATCGCCGACTTCACGTCCGAGAAGCGCCTTTCCAACCGGAGATTCGTTGGAAATCTTGCCCTGAAGGCTGTTAGCCTCTGTAGATCCTACGATTTTGAATTCAATCTCTTCGTCAAACTCTTCATCATATACAGCTACTGTACATCCGATGTTAATCTTATCAGAGTCTACTTCATCCTCTACTACAACTTCTGCATTCTTCAGAATCTGCTCCAGCTCATCGATTCTTGCCTCGATATCGCGCTGTTCATCTTTAGCAGCATCGTACTCTGCATTCTCTGACAGATCGCCCTGTTCTCTTGCTTCTTTTATCTTTGCAGCAACTTCTTTACGCTTAACAACTTTCAGATTCTCAAGCTCATCCTCCAGTGCTTTTAAACCTGCATACGTAAGAATTTTCTTCTTTTCTTCCATGTTTCTCATCGCTCCTTACTATACTTTCGCAATTTCATAATTATACATAATTGAATCATTTCTGTCAATTGTTTCCGGTTATCATTTTTGTCAAAAGTGCTTCTAATTCTTCATATGTCTCTACTTGATTCACCATGTCTCTGAGTCTGGCGGATCCGGTCATTCCTTTGGTATACCACGCTGTGTGCTTACGCATTTCCCGGATTCCCAGATACTCACCCTTGAACTCAATCTGCAGTCTCGCATGTCGAAGTATCGTATCACATATCTGCTGAATGTTTGGACGCTCTGGAATCCGTCCGGTCTCTTCATACACCAGCAGTTCATGAAAAATCCATGGATTCCCCTGCGCTCCTCTTCCGATCATCACTCCATCACAGCCCGTCTGCTTCCGCATATCTGCTGCAAGCCTCGCCGAAGTCACATCTCCATTACCGATAACCGGAATCTTCACCGCCTCTTTCACCTGTCGGATAATCTCCCAGTCTGCCTTGCCGGAATAATACTGTTCTCTGGTTCTTCCGTGTACCGCAATTGCTGATGCCCCTGCCGCTTCTATGACCTTTGCAATCTCTACTGCATTTAGTGACTGTTCATCAAAGCCTTTACGTATCTTTACCGTCACAGGTTTTCGAATTGCTTTCACTGTTTCGGCTACAATATTATATACAAGCTTCGGGTTTTTCATGAGTGCTGATCCCTCGCCATTTTTTACCACTTTTGGAACCGGACAGCCCATGTTAATATCCAATATCTGAAACGGCAGATTTTCGATCTTCTTTGCCTGTTCCGATATAATCTTCGGATCTGAGCCAAAGAGCTGTAGTGATACCGGATATTCATCAGGATGAATCGAAAGCAGTGCTTTTGTATTTTTATTCTTATACTGTAATGCCTTGGCACTGATCATTTCCATACACAACAGTCCCGCGCCCTGCTCTTTGCATAGCAGACGAAATGGCAGGTCTGTTACACCTGCCATCGGCGCCAGAATGTATGGATGCTTGATTGTCACATTTCCTATCTGCATGTCCACTCCTTATACTCCGCGCAGACACTTCCGCCTACACGCTCTCTCTGGCTGTCTTTTTATTCTTCTCATAGATCAGTTCCAGACCCTTTAATGTCAGATTCTGATCATAATAATCAATAGAGTCTGTCTCTTTATAAATGATATTGCCCAGTCCACCTGTCGCTACTACCTTCGCATCAGTAAACCCGGATTCTTCTTTCAACCGGCGGATCAGATACTCTGTCTGACCAATATATCCATATACAAGCCCCGCCTGCATACTGGAAATAGTCTCTCTCGCAAGGATCGTATCCGGCTTGCGAATCTCAATCTCCGGAAGCATCGCTGCCCCACCCCAAAGTGCTCTTGCCGATGTCCGGATACCAGGTGCCGTTACACCTATACCAAAAGTACCATCCGGTTCTACCAGGTCAAAAGTTGTTGCTGTTCCAAAGTCTACTACAATAATCGGTCCACCATATAATTTATAGGCTGCAACCGCATCCACAATTCGATCCGGCCCCGTCTGTCTTGGATTCTCTGTCGCTACTCGGATACCAGTCTTGATCCCGGCTGACACGATCACCGGCTTATGTCCAAAATATTTAATAATAGCACTACTGAATGAATGCATAATATCCGGTACAACAGACGCAATGATAACTGCATCAATCTCATCCGGATTCATATTCTGATTCCTTAAAAGCTCTCTTAGCGTAATACCATATTCATCGGAAGTTCTTGACATCATTGTTGTCATACGGAACTTTCCCAAAAGCTCTCTGTCTTCGAATACTCCCAACGTAATATTCGTATTTCCTATATCTATTGCAAGTAACATAGCGTCCTCCTATTCCTTACCAGCCAGATCCATATCTTCATTCAAAAAAAATACACGAAAATACATCTGAAGTGCTTCCAGCAGCTCTGATTTTTCTGTCTGCAGCTTCTTAATCAGCAAGCGACTGCCAATATCATCAAATGTCGGATCAAAATCTTCGGATGTAACCTCAAAGCACAGTTCGCCATTTTCTTCAAACACGAGTGTTAATACGCCTCCGACATCGTGCACATACAACACACACATAATCTTTAACTCTTCTTTTACATGATCCGGAAGTCCTTCAAAATCCGGATTCAGATAATACTTCTCATTATAAGAGTTGGCTCCACAGAGCACAACTTTATCATCATACATACCCATATATTCCTCTTACCGATACCTCTCCGGCATAGATCGTCTCGACCTGCCCATTTTCCCGGCGCACCAAAAGCTCGCCATTTTTATCAATACCGATGGCATGTCCAGTATATTCATGCCCCGGCTCCAGCACACGCACCTCCCGGTCTCTGTTGACAAGCATTTCGTTATACCGCTCCCAGATCACCGACAGATCCCCTTCTTTTTCAAATTGCTCATAATATATCTCAAAACGTTTCATCACTTCTGCCACAAGTTCAGCCCGCTTTACAGACTGTGCACCAGCCAGATCCAGCGATGAGGCCTTATCTTCCAATTCCTCTGGAAATGTCTGCTGATGCACATTAATACCCACACCAATCACCACATAGTGGATCCATGTCATTTCCGTACTCATCTCAGTCAGGATTCCACAGATCTTCCTGCCATCCATTACAATGTCATTCGGCCACTTGATTCCCGGCGTAATTCCGGTCACCGTCTGTATGGCATCTGCCACGCTCTGCGCCATCAATACCGTAAGCATCGGCGCCTGTTCCGGCTTGATACCCGGTCTCAGAATTAACGTCATATAAATCCCGGTACCTTCCGGTGACTCCCAGACCCTACCGCGTCTTCCTTTCCCGGCAGATTGATGACCTGCTACTACCAGAGTACCGTGAGATACTCCCTCTTCAGCAAGTCGCTTTGCCTTCACATTAGTAGAATCTATGACTGGACAATAAAAAACGCTGCATCCGGCCCATTTCGTCTGCAGACGACTCTCAATCTCTGCCTGCGATATCACATCCGGAACACTGACCAGATGATAGCCTTTGCCATGCACCGCTTCTATATCATACCCTTCCGCTTTCAACTGTTCTATTACTTTCCAGACAGCAGTTCTGGAAACCTTTAACTGGTTACAGAGCTGCTGTCCTGATACATATCCCTCCGCACTGCGGAGCATGGATAATATTTCTTTTTTCATTTATTCACCCAGTGTAGCCACCATAATTGCTTTGATCGTATGCAGGCGGTTCTCTGCCTCATCAAACACCTTGGATGCTTCACTTTCAAATACTTCCTCAGTTACTTCTTTTCCTTTGTTAGCCGGCAGACAGTGCGAGAAAATTGTAGTATCTTTACCTGTTCTTGCCATCAGCGCACTGTTGATCTGGTAAGGCACTGCAAGACGGATACGCTCCTGCTCTTTTCTTTCCTCACCCATAGAATACCACACGTCTGTATACAGCATATCAGCGCCTTCTACTACATCCAGCTTATCAGATACTGTTACGGTAGATCCTGCTTCTTTCGCCAGCTTCTCACAGGTCTCTACTAACCATGTTTCCGGCCACAACTGCTTCGGAGCTGAAATTGCAACATCAATACCAACCTTTGCACAGGCAACCATCAGACTGTTCGCTACGTTGTTACGTCCATCTCCAAGATACACTACCTTCAACCCCTTCAGGTATCCGAAGTGCTCTTTCAGTGTCAGCATCATTGCTAACGGCTGTGTCGGGTGCCACTGATCTGTCAGTCCGTTCCAGACAGGTACACCACTGTGTTCAGCCAGTTCTTCTACATAAGAATGGTCAAAGCCACGGTATTCGATACCATCAAACATTCTTCCCAGTACACGGGCTGTATCTTCGATACTCTCTTTTTCACCAAGCTGCAGTTCACTTCCTGCAAGGTAAGTTGCCAGAGCACCCTCTTCCTGTGCCCCGATGGTGAATGAACATCTGGTTCTGGTAGACGGTTTTTCGAAAATAAGTGCAATGTTCTTATCCTTCAGGCTATTGCCTCTGATGCCTTTCTTTCTCTTCTCTTTCAGATCCTGCGCCAGATCTACGAGATAAACAATCTCCTCCGGTGTAAAATCAAGTAATTTCAAAAAACTGCGTCCCTTTAAATCCATGTCTTTTTCCTCTTTTCTTTATGTTTTATTCTTCTGTCGTATCTTTTCCAATCTCAGTCACGGATTTCACCAGCCCGGCGATCCCCTGAATTTCAGATGGAATAATGATCTTAGTAGCCTTACCATCTGCCGCCTTGGCAAATGCTTCCAAGCTCTTCATTGTAAGCACTGCCTCATCTGCTCCTGCTTCCTTCAGAAAACGGATACCGTCTGCATTGGCCTGCTGTACTTTCAAAATTGCCTCTGCCTGACCTTCTGCTTCTTTGATCATCTTTTCCTTCTCCGCTTCCGCGCGCAAAATTGCTGCCTGCTTCTCAGCCTCTGCATCCAGGATTGCAGATTCCTTATGTCCTTCTGCCACCAGGATCGTAGACTTCTTCTCGCCTTCTGCACGAAGGATAGCCTCACGTCTCTCACGCTCAGCTTTCATCTGCTTCTCCATCGCATCCTGGATTGCTGCCGGCGGAATAATATTCTTAAGTTCTACTCTGTTCACCTTAATGCCCCACGGATCTGTTGCCACATCCAAAGAAGCTCGCATCTTAGTATTGATCGTCTCTCTTGAGGTAAGTGTCTGGTCAAGTTCCAGATCTCCAATAATATTACGAAGTGTTGTAGCTGTCAGATTCTCAATCGCCATGATCGGATTCGCCACACCATAGCAGAACATCTTCGGATCAGTGATCTGATAAAACACAACCGTATCAATACGCATCGTTACATTATCTTTGGTAATTACCGGCTGTGGTGCAAAGTCTACTACCTGCTCCTTCAGATCCACTCGTCTTGCCACACGGTCAACGATCGGAAGCTTCACATGAAGTCCTGTTCCCCAGGTTGCCTGATAAGCACCGAGTCTCTCTATTACTAATGCCTGTGCCTGCCGTACAATACGCACACAGGATACTACAACTCCAATCACAATCAAAAGAATCAAAATTCCTAACATACTGAAAATACCTGCCACCATAACTAATCCTCCTTTGCCTTTACAATCAACTTAACTCCCTGGATTCCCTGGATCATCACAACCGTATCTTTTGCAATGAAACCAGACATCTCTTCTGTCTTCGCCGACCAGATCTGCCCGTTCACTTTTACCTGTCCTGATGCATGCAGCGTATCCACATCTTCCAGCACCAATGCCTGTTGCCCGACCAGGCTTTCCACATTCGTTTTCTGTCTGTTCTGGTTAAAATACTTCACCGCAATCGGTCTCGTCAGTACCAGCAGCAGAACCGATACGATGATAAATACCACAACCTGTACCGGCATCCCAAAGCCTAACACTGACATCAGAAACGCCGCCAGCGCACCTCCGGCAAACCAGATCGTTGTAAGTCCCATGGTCAGAAGTTCGATCACAATGAGTACAATAAATATAATCAACCATCCCATTGTCTCCATAAGAATCCCTCCTTCGATTATGGTTCCATAACGGTTGGTATCATTATAATTATTCCATCTTCAAAAGTCAATGCCGACGTTGGCGCCCCGCTTCAAACATCACTACCGTAGCTGCGATCGCCGCATTCAGGGATTCCACCTGACCTGCCATTGGAATCTTAATATATGTATCCGCAAGTTCAGCTACCTGATCTCTGAGACCGTTACCCTCGTTGCCCACAAAAAATGCTGACGGTGTGCGATAGTCCGGCTCATCGTAGGCAAGCTCTCCTGCCAGGTGTGTTGCATAAGTACGGATACCATGCTCTTTCATCTGCCGAATCACATCCGTTACGTTCTCCACATACACAAACGGTACACGAAACACAGATCCCATCGTTGAACGAATAACCTTCGGATTATACACATCCACACAGTCGGAGCTCATGATAATCCCTGTTACAGCTGCCGCTTCCGCAGTCCGTAATATCGTCCCCATATTTCCTGGATCCTGAAGATTATCTAACAGCATGATAAGCGGTACCTGTTCCGGTGCTTTAAGTTCCTTTTCAAGCCACGCTTCTCCCTGATTCTCCTGTGTCACCACACACAACACTCCCTGAGGAGTCTTGGTATCCGACACCAAATTCATCACAGTATCCGTCAGCACCTCCATCTGGCATCCACTCTTCTTATGCTTTGCATCCACCAGTGCTTTTTCCTTTTTATAGAAATGTTCGGTCACATAGATTTCCAGAAGTCTGTCCTCCGGCACTTCCTCGAACATCCGAAGTCCTTCTGTAAGAAATACCTTTTCTGTATCTCTGGCTTTCCTTTTCTTTCTCAAATTCACAAGTCTTTTTACCTTTGCATTGGATGTACTGGTAATCATAGTATTCTCCTAAATCTTCAAATAAATAAGCGGATTCCTGTTGGAACCCGCCCGAATAACTGTTATCAGAACTATTACTACATCTTGAATCTGTATCCTACACCCCAGATTGTCTCAATATACTGCGGGTTGGATGTATCCATCTCGATCTTCTCACGGATTTTCTTAATATGAACCGTCACCGTTGCTATATCTCCGATGGATTCCATATCCCAGATCTCGCTGAACAGTTCATCCTTAGTATACACATGATTCGGATGACTTGCAAGAAATGTGAGCAGATCAAATTCTTTTGTGGTAAATGCTTTCTCCTGACCATTAACCCACACTCTTCTGGCCGTTGTATCGATCTTCAGACCGCGGATCTCAATGACCTTATTCACCTCTGCTGCGCTTCCGATCAGTCTCTCATATCGTGACAGATGTGCCTTAACTCTTGCCACCAATTCACTGGGGCTGAACGGTTTGGTCATATAATCATCAGCTCCCAGACCCAGACCCCGGATCTTATCAATATCATCTTTCTTCGCAGATACCATGATGATTGGTGTATTCTTCTCTTCACGAAGCTTGCGGCAGATTTCAAATCCATCCATTCCCGGAAGCATCAGATCCAGGATTACCAGATTATAGTCCTCCTCCATTGCTTTCTGGTAACCGATCAGTCCGTCATTCGCCACTTCTACATCAAACCCGGACAGTTCCAGATAATCCTTTTCCAAATCTGCAATTGCTACTTCATCCTCTATTATTAATATCTTACTCATGAATCGGTACCTCCTGATATTTTCTTAATACAAAATACATGGTCGTACCAGTGCCTTCCCGGCTGGTCGCCCAGATCTTGCCACCATGCTCCTCAACGATTTTCTTTACAATAGACAAACCAATGCCGCTTCCTCCCTTCGAAGAATTACGAGATGCATCTGTCCGGTAGAATCGTTCGAATATCTTCGTCAAATCCTTCGCTGCGATACCTTTACCATTATCTTCCAATTCCACCTGTACAAAATCTCCTACATCCTTCACACGCAGATTGATCATGCCTTTCGCTTTGTCCATATATTTGAGTGAATTATTAATAATATTGTGAATCACTCTCTTAATCTGCTCTGCATCTGCGATGATCTTCACATCACCTTCTACGTAATTAAAATATCCAAATTCTACATTTTTAGACTCAAGTTCCATGGAAAGTTCTTCCGCGCAGTCGTCAAAATATGCATTAACCGGGATAGTATTAAAATTATACGGAATACGATTCGTATCGATCTTAGAATACAACGTCAGCTCATTGATCAGCGTGTTCATCTCATTAGCCTTGTTGTAGATCGTTCGTACATACTTGTCAATCTTTTCCGGTGTATCTGCCACGCCATCCATAATACCTTCTGCATATCCCTTAATCGTGGTCACAGGTGTCTTCAGATCGTGAGAGATATTGCTGATCAGTTCCTTATTCTCTTTATCAAACTGGATCTTCTCTTCCGCGCTCTCTTTCAGACGTATTCGCATATCTTCAAAGTTCTGATATACCTGACCAAATTCATCATTATCAGCTTTTGGCATCTCAAAATCCAGATTGCCATTCTTAATATTCTCCGCAGCCTTCTGGATCTTTGCCACCGGTCCCATGACTGCTCTGTATATCCACACGATCAGTGCTGCGATTGTAAAAAGCAGGATCAATACCACAATGATTACAATTTCTCTCGCCATCGCACGTACTTCCGGCATCACAGTTCCCACATCCGTAACAAGAAATGCGCTGCCCTCTTCACCATCTTCATACTGAAAATCAATCTGCTTTACAAGCGCCTGCGCTTCACCTCCAAGATAAATACTGTTCTCCGATGGAGTTCTGTTCTCATCATATTCCGGCAACTGGCTGATCACCGCTTCTGCTTCATCATAGTCTGTACCCATATATGCCATCATGTCATTCCTGCGCACCAACAGATAAGACTTCTTCTCTTCCAGTTCCTGATTAATCTTCTCCAGAAATGCCGCATCTTCCATCTTCTGTGGTGTCCGGTCGATCTCATTACACAATTCTCTGTACGGCTCCATCGTCAACTGTCCAAGTGTCTTGATTGAGTTAGACAGGCTCTCTACCGAAGTCCCACTGATACCATATGTCTTTTCTATACAATTCATCTGGTACTTTCCCACCGCAAATATAACACTTCCCGATAGAATAACCGGCAAGATCACGACTGTAAGAAATGCTACCACCAGTCTCGTCTTCAGCTTCATAATCAATAACCTCTTTATCTAAAAGTTATTCTTATCATAGCACAAAAATGGGTGCTTCTCACCAAAGCACCCATAAACATTTCTAAACTTTTTATAAAACTCCAGGCAACTATTAAGAAGCTCTTGCGCACAAGAAAAGCAAATCCGTCATGCTTGCATGTAAGGATTGCTTTTCTTGTGCGCAAGGCGGCTCGAATAGAGCTGCCGCCACCCATATGAGCAGAATTAGCTGCACAGCAGCGGGAAAGCACGAGCACTCGTGCGATTCTGCGAATATATAGGCAGGTTCTTAATAGCTGTTCTTCTATTCATCTCTTACAGATATGCTTTCAGTGCATCCACCTTGTCTGTCTTCTCCCACGGAAGATCGATATCTGTACGTCCAAAGTGTCCGTAAGCCGCTGTCTGTTTGTAAATCGGACGTCTCAGATCCAACATCTTGATCATGCCTGCCGGACGGAAGTCAAAGTTCTCTCTCAGGATCTCAACCAGCTTCTCATCCGATACTTTTCCTGTGCCGAATGTATCTACTCTGATGGAAGTCGGGCAAGCCACACCGATTGCGTAAGAAAGCTGAATCTCACACTTCTTGGCAAGTCCTGCTGCCACGACATTCTTAGCCGCATAGCGTGCTGCATAAGCTGCTGTACGGTCTACCTTTGTGCAGTCTTTACCTGAAAATGCACCACCACCATGACGAGCCATTCCGCCATAAGTGTCTACGATGATCTTACGGCCTGTCAGTCCGCTGTCTCCGTGAGGTCCGCCGATTACAAAACGTCCGGTTGGATTCACAAAGAACTTGGTATCAGCATCTACCATATTAGCCGGGATCGTCTCATCAAATACGTATTTCTTAATATCCTCATGGATCTGCTCCTGAGTCACCTCCGGATCATGCTGTGTAGAAAGTACAACAGCATCCAGACGAACCGGTCTGTCCTGCTCATCATATTCTACAGTAACCTGAGTCTTTCCATCCGGTCTCAGATATGGCAGAGTTCCATTCTTTCTTACCTCAGTAAGCTTCATAGCCATCTTCTGTGCCAGCGCGATCGGATATGGCATCAATGCTTCTGTCTCATCAGAAGCATAACCGAACATCATACCCTGATCTCCTGCTCCGATAGCGTCGATTTCTTCGTCAGACATGGTATGTTCTTTTGCTTCCAGCGCCTTATCAACACCCATAGCAATATCTGCAGACTGCTCATCCAGTGCTACTACTACACCGCAGGTATCTGCGTCAAATCCATATTTGCCACGAGTATATCCAATCTCACGTACCGTGTCACGTACGATCTTCTGAATATCCACATATCCTTTTGTTGTAATCTCTCCCATGACCATAACCAGACCTGTCGTAGTGCATGTCTCACATGCCACACGGCTCATTGGATCCTGTTCCATAAGTGCATCCAGGATCGCATCTGAAATCTGGTCGCACATTTTGTCCGGATGTCCTTCAGTTACTGACTCTGATGTAAATAATCTTTTTTCCATCTTCTTGTGTTCCTTTCTGTTGTGTAAATATATCTTGTTATTAGCTGCATGATTATATATTCTCGACCAGGCTAACGCCTGTCCGATGTGCAATCAATGCTCTTTCATTTATTGCACAAAAGCAGCCCACCAAGTGGACTGCTTTATTTCATAGTTATAAACCAATCCTCTTATTGTTCGATTTGCTCGCTCAGGTTGGCACCTTCCTCCAATGGGGGTTGCCGCAGCTTCTCAGATCCTTTGTATCTCCACTGCTCTGAATAAGAGTTAGTCATAGTCAGGGACTTTTGCCCCTGCCATCATATTATTCAATTGTCTGCCGCCTCTAGCTGACTTTCAGCGTAAATCTGCGAATCTCACGTTCTGTACTGACACGCTCGATCACTGCGCCAAGACTTCTCAGCTTCTCTTCAAACCGCTCATATCCTCTCTGAATATATACGATGTCATCTACAATTGTAATACCATCTGCTGCAAGTCCTGCGATACAAAGCGCAGCTCCTGCACGGAGATCCGGTGCACTGACACGTGCTCCCGAAAGCTTCTCCACACCTTCGATCGAAGCGGAATTACCTTCTACCTTCACACATGCACCCATGCGGGCAAGTTCATCCAGATATTTGAAACGGTTTTCAAAAATACTTTCAGTAATCATACTTGTCCCTTTACAAAGAGCAAGCGTAACACCAATCTGTGGCTGCATATCTGTCGGGAATCCCGGATATGGCAAAGTCTTTACATGTGTACTGGTGAGTCCTCCCTTGGAAACCACGCGTACCGCATCATCAAACTCTTCTACTTCACAGCCAATCTCTACCAGCTTGGCAATGGTTGCTTCCAAATGCTTCGGAATGACGTTACAGACAGTCACATCACCCTTGGTAGCTGCTGCTGCAAACATAAATGTTCCGGCTTCAATCTGATCCGGAATAACAGAATACTCTGTTCTGTGCAGGGAACGCACACCTCGGATCTTGATTACATCAGTACCTGCGCCACGGATATTAGCACCCATACTGTTCAGGAAATTCGCTACATCTACTACATGAGGCTCTTTTGCTACATTCTCCATAATCGTCAGTCCATCAGCCATAGCCGCTGCCATCATGACATTGATCGTAGCACCTACACTGACAACATCAAAATAAATATGCTTGCCGACAAGCTTCTCTGCCTCAGCGATGATCTTGCCATGCTCGATCTCAACCTCCGCTCCCAGAGCACGGAATCCTTTCAGATGCTGGTCAATCGGACGGCTTCCGATATTGCATCCGCCCGGAAGCGCCACAACTGCTTTCTTGTACTTGCCGAGTAACGCACCCAGCAGATAATATGACGCCCGGATCTTCTTGATATACTCATATTCAATATCAAAATTAGTAATTCCTTTACCATTGATCCTTACCGTATGTCTGTCAATACGGTGAACGGATGCGCCGATTCCGGCTATAGCGTCCAATAATACATTAATATCATTCACATCTGGCAGATTATCGATCAAAACCGTCTCGTCAGTCATAATAGCTGCCGCAAGAATAGCCAGAGCTGCATTCTTAGCGCCGCCAATCTCCACTTCCCCAACAAGCGGATTGCCGCCTTTGATAATATACTGTTCCATTTTGCACCTCAATTATTTTCTATTTATACTCTCGCCTTTATGTCCCAATATATATGGCACGTAAATCCAATTTCAATTAAATAACATTATTCGTATAGTCTAGTATACATCAGTAATAAGTATTTGTAAAATCTTTTTTACAACCCCGTAAGATTTTCGTAACATTTACCAATATTATTCCTGCCCGAAAACCTCTACTACTTTACCAATAGTTTCAGACAATGTCAATCCATCTTCGCAAATTGTAACATCTGCATACTTTTCAAACAACACTCTGCGCTCTTCATAGAGATCCTTAAGCGTCTGTCCTTCCCGCAACACAACCCCTCGCTTCTTTGGATCTCCGATTCTTTCTTTTATTGTTTGATAACTGGTCTGTAAATATACTACCGTACCAATTTCTTTGTAATGTTTCATGGCATTTTCACAGTATACCACACTTCCTCCCGGTGCGATCACTGACCGTTCCGCTTCAAGATCTGCGTTTACCTGATCTTCAATCACCAGGAAACCATCCTCCCCTTTTTCTGCAATGATCTCCCTGAGCAATGCTTGCTCCTGCTTCTGGATCAGCAGATCTGTATCTATAAATTCATAACCAAGCCTTTTTGCCAGTACAACTCCAACTGTGCTTTTGCCTGATGCCGGCATACCAATCAATATAATATTATCCATGCATCTGCTCCTTATCTTCTGCTCTGTCTCATTTTTGCGCAATCAGTATAGCATACGTTTTGTATTCTGCACAAGGCTAACCTTTTGGAAATGCGATCCCCTGATAATACTTCTGATTATATTTGCGCTGATCACTGCGACGCTTATAGATTTCCTGATAAAGCATCACTTGTATCAGATCCCGTATCCAGGATTCATCCGCACCCTTTCCTTCGCTTCGGATCAACTTTTCAATCACTTGATCTTTTTCTGTTCTGTCATACACGCGTCTTCCCATCAAGCGCAGCTGAAGCTGATCCGGATATTCATCAAACATCACACTTCCTTCATATGCAACACGGTCACATTCATCCTCTATATATGGAAGAAGCTGCTTCGCCGCATCCGGATACATACTTTTCATATATTCAAAATCCATCCGGTCTCTGCGCTCATCATCATATAAAAGTGGTGTAGGATATGCCATATAATATGGTAATTTCTGATCCATCTGTGATTCCTCCTGCGATTCGACTGTCATTCTGCTTCATTATATGCAGAATCCACGTCTGCGTGATTGCCTTTCCCTCCCACATCCGTTATAATGAAATCAATCATTACGGCTGACAGCCGCTATACTAAGGAGTTTACTATGGCATCATCATCAAAAAAATCAACCACCATTGTGAATCAGTATCAGTACACGGATCCACTGATGGTAGAAGTGCAGGACGGCCACGCCGCACAGACCTACAAGAACTATATTACACTGATCATCATTGCTCTGATCTGTGCATTCTTTACCTGGCGAGAATACAACACCCACAAAGGTGTGCTCTGTATACTCTTTGCAATCATTGTTGTATTATGTGTAATCGCTACTATTGTGTCGCTGGTCAGCACAAATAAGAGAAAAAAAGCTGAGATCCAGGCTTTCCGCGACAGTTATTCAAAAGACGGCTATGATCTCATGATCACGATTGAGGGCACGCGCATCCGCTCTTATAAGAATAATGCACCGGATGTAGATCTTCGCAAGAATGATGTGCGCGGTGTATTTGAGACAGAACGTTTCTTCGTGTTCCAGCTTACAGGCGGTATACTACTGCCACTGAAAAAAGACGCATTCATTAAAGGAGATGTAGAAGCTTGTCGGAATTATATTCCGGAATTAAAGAAAAAATAATATTTCTTTTCATGCAAATGAGCTGGGTATCTCCATACCCAGCTCAACTTAATATATATTCGCTTTATACAGATGCTTCTGTTAATCCTTCCACTCTAATCGATGCAGATGTCCTTCCAGATTCATCCCTCTGAATCCATTCTGGCGCAGTGCCTCATACAGCACAATTGCCACAGAATTGCCAAGATTCAGCGACCGAATATCTCCAAGCATCGGAATGCGGATGCTGTCTTCTTTGTGCTCTACCAATACCTCTTCCGGGATACCTGCACTTTCTTTTCCGAACATAATATAGCAGTCCGGCTCGTATTTCACATCGGTATATACATTCGGTGCTTTGGTCGTCGCCATGTAGATCTTCGCTCCCGGATTCTTTTCCATGAAATCATTAAAATCAATGTAAGTTGTTACGTCAAGATCTTTCCAATAATCCATACCCGCACGCTTCAAACTCTTTTCATCCAGTCGGAAACCCAGCGGTTCGATCAGATGAAGCCTTGTTCCTGTTGCCACGCAGGTACGTCCGATATTCCCCGTATTTGCCGGAATCTCCGGCTCATATAATACAATATTTAACATTTGCTTAATCCTTCTTAATGTTCGTATGCGCTCAGAAAATACGTGCCTGCAATGGACTCGTATACGCCATTCACCTGTCTGCGTTCCAACATATGATATACTTCTTCATGCGCTTCATACAGTTCTTCACCACGTCCTGATTCCAACATTCCCTTTACGGAATAATATCTGGTAGAGTGAGTCAGCACACGTGTGATCGCATTGATCTTCAATACCATTGCATTGTGTCCCATATCTGCGATCATATCATGGAACTTATTGTCAATTTCAAACACTTCATCTACGTTAGGGTTCTTCTGTGTCATACTTGCTTTCATAACTCCAAGATGCTCTTTCAATTCTGCCAGTTCTTTATCGGAAGCCTTCTCGATCGCAAGACGCATAACACCGCTCTCTATCATCGTCCGCAGTTCATTCAGCTCCTGCTCATTCTGCTGATTTAATATAATTCCATAAACCATAGGATCAATCAGACTCTCGGAAAATCCGTCACAGACAAAAGTTCCATCTGCGCGGCGTATCTCCAGCACTCCAATATATACAAGTATCTTTACAGCTTCTCTGATCGAGTTCCTGGCTACTCCCATCTGCTCAGCCAGCTCCATCTCTGTCGGTATACGGTCTCCCGGTTTCAATTCTCCACTGACAATTGCTTCTGTCAGTCTATCGATCACACGCTGTACGACAGATGATCTGTTAATTTTTTTTAAGTATTCGGCCATCTGTTCATTCCTTTCTTAACATCCAATGTTATTCATTATCTGTTTATCATATTATACACAAACTCAGACTGACATTTCAACCAGTTTTACAATTAATTCAAGAATGCCTCGCATTCTTGCTGCGAGGTGCGCGTCATGCAATTGCATGACATACTTCTACTGCGCACCTCTGCAATCCTGCCGGAGGCTATATCAGCTGGGTGGATTGACTCCCAGCTGATATACATAAAAACCCGCCATTCTTTCAAATAGCGGGTTCTTCAATGCACTGACTGGATGCATTGGGAGGATTATTCAGAACATAATATACTTGGGTTGATGATTCAGTGTCTGACTTAATCCATGTGAGATCCACCGTTAATGTCGATCTCTTCACCAGTAATATAGGAAGCTTCCTTAGAAGCGAGAAATACGATTGCGTCAGCAACTTCCTGTGGCTCTCCAGGACGTCCCATTGGGATTCCATCGATAACAGCATCTGCCTGTTCCTTTGGAAGTGACTTCCAGATCTCTGTGTTGATCAGTCCAGGGCATACACAGTTTGTTGTGATACCATAAGAAGATACTTCACGGGCAAGGTTCTTAGAGAATCCAAGTACTGCGGCCTTAGAAGCTGAGTAATGAGCTCCGCCAAAAATACCGCCACCGCGTTTTCCGGATACAGATGACAGGTGTACAATACGTCCATAGTTCTGTTTCTTCATCACTTCGCATACTGCCTGTGTAATCAGGAACAGACCAAACATATTTACATTGAAGATACGTTTGATATCATCAAGTGTCATATCTGCAACAGTTACTTTCTGTGAAATACCTGCGTTATTTACAAGTACATCAATACGTCCATATTTGTCTACGATTGTGTTAACCAATTCCTTAACTGCTTCCGGATCTGTCAGGTTAGCCGCATATCCTGTAGCATCGATGCCCATTTTCTTCATTTCTTCTACATTAGCATCACATCCTGCCTGGTTGATATCACAGATAACAACCTTAGCACCCTGTTTGCCAAATGTCTGGGCGATCACACGTCCCATTCCTTTTGCAGATCCTGCTCCTGTTACTAATACTACCTGATTTGTAAAATCTAACATTTTCGTTTCCTCCTGTTTTAATCTTTATACGATTACTGCAGCTCTTCTGCTGTCTTTACAATATTTTCTACAGTGATTCCGTTCATAGCGAGCAGTCTCTCGTAAGGAGCTGACTGTCCATACTGATCCTGTACACCGATTCTTTTTACAATACCTTTGCCCATCTCAGCTGCCACTTCACATACTGCTGATCCAAGTCCGTTCAGGATGTTATGATCTTCAACTGTGATAACCTTGCCAATCTCATTGATACAAGCTGTAACTACTTCTGTATCCAGAGGTTTGATGGTGTGCATATCCAGCACTCTTGCTGTGATTCCTTTTGCTTCCAGCTCTTTTGCTGCATCCAGTGCCAGACGTACAGTATCACCATTTGCGATAATCGCAACGTCTTTACCTTCTTTGAGCTGGTTTGCTTTACCGATTACAAATTCTGCGTCCTCATCATAAATCTGTGGAATTGCATCACGTGTAAAGCGAAGATACATTGGTCCGTATGTTTCCGCTGCCTGACGTGTCAGTTTCTTAGCTGCCACATAGTCTGCCGGCATAATAACTGTCATATTAGGAAGTGTACGAAGAACGCCCATATCCTCGATTGCCTGATGTGAAGCTCCATCGTTAGCCGGAGTCAGTCCACCATGAGAGCATGCAATCTTTACGTTCAGATTCGGATAGCAGATTTCCTGACGGATCATCTCGCACATACGGAGGGAACCGAATACTGCATAAGTTACTACAAATGGAACCTTTCCGCATGTAGCAAGTCCTGCTGCCACACCGGCTGCATTCTGCTCTGCAATACCTACATTTACATACTGATTCTTATCGTCATGATACTCTGAAGATAATTCCTTACGGAAGTCTCCTGTCTTACAGCTCTTTCCGATATCTGCATCGATTACAAGAATATCCGGATTTTCTTTTCCTAATTTTAATATCTCTTCACCAAATCCTGCTCTGGTTGCAACTTTCTTTAATTCGCTCATTTTTCAAACCCTCCTTATGCTATTACTCGATAATCTGTGCCTGCAGTTCCTGCATTGCTTTCGCATGTTCTTCTTCATTTGGAGCTACTCCATGCCATGATACAGAATTCTCCATGAAGGATACGCCTTTACCTTTGATGGTATGTGCATAAATACATTTCGGCTTGCCGTTCTTTGATGCATAGCATTTTTCAAGTGTTGCACAGATCTCTTCCATGTTATGTCCGTCAATCTCAATTACTTCAAATCCGAAAGCACGGAACTTCTCGCCAAGATCTCTATTCGGCATAACCTGATCACAAGGTCCGTCAATCTGCAGTCCGTTGTAATCCATAAATACGATCAGGTTATCCAGCTGATATTTGTGTGCTGTATTGGCTGCTTCCCAGATCTCACCTTCCTGAGCTTCGCCATCACCGACTACGCTGAACACTTTATAGTCTTTGTGATTCATTTTTCCTGCAAGTGCCATTCCTACTGCACATGCAAGTCCCTGTCCAAGTGAACCGGTTGAAATGTCAATGCCAGGACACTTATTCATAGATGGATGTCCCTGTAATTTGGAACCTTCCTGTCTCAGTGTATCAAGTTCTTCTTCCGGGAAAAATCCGAGTGTTCCGAGGCATGCATACTGAATCGGGCATACATGTCCTTTGGAAAGAACCATACGGTCACGATCCTCCCACTGTGGATTCTTTGGATCCACATTCATATACTTAAAGTAGCATGCTGTCATAAAATCTGCTGCTGACAGTGATCCGCCCGGATGTCCGGACTGAGCTTTGTAGATCATATCCACTACCTTCATTCGCATCTCAGTTGCCTTGTTTTTCAATTCTTTCATTGATACATCTTTCATTTTCTTCACCTCATTTTATTCTACGTAGGATGTTAGTTGTTTTATATAAAATCGGGTAGTCAGCCCGATTCATATTCTGTTTGGAACCATGCCCCCGAGACCAGCGACATGGTCTCGGGAAGTTCCAGGAGTTCTATATGTATAAATGGATTAATGGGTTACACAAACATCAGTGAGATCGCCGGGATATAGGTGATCAGCAGCAGGATAATAAGCATCGCCACTAAACAAGGTATAATTCCTTTCGATATATCCTCGAGTGATATCTTACCGATACCACATGCCACATACAGGTTGACACCAACAGGCGGTGTAAACAGTCCGATTGCCAGGTTGACGATCATAACTACACCAAGGTGGATCGGATCGATTCCAAGCTGTAATGCAACCGGTGCAAACAGTGGTGTGAAGATGTACAGTGCTGATGTCGAATCTAGGAAACATCCTGCGATCAGCAGTACGATATTTACAATAATGAAGAAGATAACTACACTTCCTCCTGTTACGTTCAGCATCACATTCTCAATTGCTTCATCCAGCCTTGCTCTTGTAAGAACATATGCAAAAAGTGATGCACCCATGGTGATGAACATAACTGTTGCTGTTGTTGAGCAGGAATCTACCATGATATCTGACAGCTTATTCAGATTCAGATCTTTGTAGATTACGAATCCTACAAACAGTCCATAGAATACGGATACAGCAGCCGCTTCAGTTGGTGTGAAGATTCCTCCGTAAATTCCTCCAAGGATGATGACTGGCATCAGAAGTCCAGGTACTGCATCCTTGAACGCTGCTAAACGTTCTGCGCCGGAAGCTTTCGGTAACACTTTCAGGTCACATTTTCTTCCTATGACTAATGCTGTGATAATCAGTCCTACTCCCATCAAAAGTCCAGGTACCATACCTGCCTTAAACAGGCTTGTGATTGATGCATCAGCAATGGAACCATATACTACGAATGTGATAGACGGTGGAATTACTACTCCGATCGCTCCACCGGCTGCCATTAATGCACAGGAGAATGCTGCCGGATATCCTGCTTTCACCAGTGCCGGAATCATGATCAGTCCAAGCGCTGCTACGGTTGCCGGACCAGATCCTGAAATTGCTGCAAAGAAACAAGATACTACGATACATACCATAGCCATACCGCCTTTGATGTGACCGAGACATTTCTCTGCAAGGTTGATCAATCTTCCTGAAATACCTGCTTTTTCCATTACATTACCTGAGATAATGAAGAATGGAATCGCAAGTAATACGAACTTACTGCTTGAAGCAGAACAGATACGAGGCAGTACACTCATAACTGCTACAATCGGTTTTCCTGCTCCCTGAACCAGCATTGCTGCTACACTTGACATTCCCAGACATACTGCAATGGGAGCTCCACAGATCAGCAGCACTACAAATACTCCTAACAATATTACACCTGCCATTTAATTGTCCCCCTTTGCTATTTTGATCGTTCCATCCAGAAATGCGACCATTGAGAATGCTCCGCCTAACGGTACGAATAATCCGTAGATCCATTCCGGCCACTGCATAGTTGCTGTCTGCTGTCCCATCTGATACTGACTGATAACCATCTCAATACCAAAGATTACAATCAACAGACAAAACAGTGTTGCGATTGCATACATAACTGTCTGTACAATTCTTGCTGCATTCGGTGACAATTTGTCAGTCAGAAGCGTTAAACCGAGATGTGCTTTTCTTCTGGCTGCGATCGCTGTACCCATAAAGCTCATAAGTACAAATAAGTAACATGACATCTCATCGGCAACTGCCAGAGGGCTATTAAATACAAACCGGGCAATAACATTTATAAAAACCAGGATTGCCATCACTGACACGCTTAAGCATGCTACGATTTTTTCAAATTTCTCTATATACTTCATGCCATCTTCCTCCTGATTTAATTACTGAATTTCACGCCTTCTGTATCGATACCAAACGCTTCACATGCATCTTTGCCGTATTTTGCTTTGATCTCATTCATAGGCGCTTTAATCAACTCTTTAAATGGCTCCAGCTGTTCATCTGTCAGCTCATCCACCTGCATTCCGTTGTCTTTAAACTTCTCAATAAGAGTTTTCTCATCTTCAACGATTTTATCGTTACCCCACTCACAGGCTTCTGCAATACATTCTTTCAGAAGATCCTGTGTCTTCTCATCCAGGCTGTCCCAGACTTTGGAATTTGCTATTACCAGATCGGCATCATAACAGTAGTTCCAAAATGTCAGATACTTCTGTACTTCATACATCTTAGCTGAATCTGTGATCGGAACACCATTTTCCTGTCCGTCGATGGTTCCCTGTTGGATCGCTGTAAATACTTCAGACCAACTCATCGCTGTCGGGCTTGCGCCAACCGCCTGCCAGAATGTCATGTAAATTTCTGAACCAGGAATTCTGATCTTCAGACCCTTCAAGTCATCTGGTTTTGTAACCGCATGCTTACTGTTTGTCAGCTGACGGAACCCGTTATGAAAAGCTCCGAGATAGGTAAGTCCCTTATCATCCAGCTCGTCTGCATAATACTCACCGCCGGTTGTTGCGATAACTTCCGCTGCCTGTTCATAAGAATCGAATGTCCATGGCATTGTTGCGATATTCAGTAATGGATCAATCGCTGACAATGTACTGGTCGCATATGCTGCCAGGTCAGTAGATCCTGCACAGACATACTCTATTCCCTTGGTAGCATTACCGCCTGCCAGTGTGTCATTCGGAAATACATCGATCGTAATGTTACCACCAGACTTCTCTGACACCAGTTCTGCTAGCTTTTGACCAACCTGTGTGTCGATCTGTGTGTCCGTTCCGTTAACAGCCATGGAAAGATTCAATTCAGGATATTCTGAATTTGAACCGGTGCTTTTCGTATCACCGCCGCTCCCGCATGCTGTCATGCTTGATACTATCATTGTTGTTCCTGCAAGAACCGCAAGAACTCTTTTATACCTCTTCACCAATAGTTCCTCCTCTCTTGAAATCCTCTTATTCTATTCATCCTTTTCATATTCGTTCAATGTAGAACGTTGCTCTTTGCTTGTGACTTAATCATATCACTTTTGACCCAATAGTCAATAATTGTTTATTTTTTAACCGAACATTTGTGTAATGTTTACAATTTCACACTTTCTTTTTATCACTTTTAACCAACGTTCTACGTTCTACATTTGTTAATTATAAAACAGGATTGTTATTTAATTAATATATATTTTCGCTTGTATTTACTGCCTTTCTATAATTCCACCTCCTTTTTTGTTGTTTTCATAACTCAAAGTTTGTATTGTTTTTTAACAAAAAATAAGAGAATGAAAAAATTCCATTCTCTTAACTCACACTCTTTGAAATATTAGTTCTTTTTCGCTTTTCTACTTCTTTTCTGCTCTCAGACGGTTCACAAAATGTTCCAGTCTTCCGAGTGCTTCTTTCAGGTCTTCCAATGAATACGCATAAGAAATTCGCAGGAAACCTTCTCCGCAATCACCAAATGCGGAGCCCGGGACTGCTGCCACCTTCTCCTCTTCCAGAAAACGTGTCGCAAATTCTTCGGATGTCATGCCAAATTCCCTAATACATGGGAATACATAAAATGCACCGTACGGCTCAAAACATTCAATTCCCATACGTTTGAATTCACTCATCAGGAATCGTCTTCTCTGGTTATATGCATCCCGCATCTTCTTCACTTCATCCCCACAGTTGCGCAGTGCTTCCACTGCTGCATACTGGCTGTTGGTCGGTGCACACATGATCGCATACTGATGGATCTTCAGCATCTGATCCATAATGATCTGTGGTCCGCATACAAAGCCAAGTCTCCATCCTGTCATGGCAAATCCTTTGGAGAAGCCATTGATAACCAATGTTCTCTCTTTCATACCCGGCAGCGATGCTATCGAAGTATGTCCGCCTTTATAGGTCAGTTCGCCATATATCTCATCCGAAATCACATACAGATCATGTTCTTTTACCACTTCCGCAATCGGCTCCAGTTCTTCTCTGGTCATGATTGCACCGGTCGGATTATTCGGGAATGGCATGACAAGAATCTTGGTCTTTGGCGTAATAACTGCCTCTAATTCTTCTTTTGTCAGCTTAAATTCATTCTCATTTTTCAACGGAATCGATACTGGCACGCCATCAGCCAGAATCGTACACGGATCATACGACACGTACGATGGCTGGGGAATCAGAACTTCATCTCCCGGATCCAGCATCGCACGGAGTGCAATATCAATTGCCTCACTTCCGCCAACGGTCACCAGCACCTCATGCTTTGCGTCATAAGATACGCCGATCAGGCGTTCCATATATTTACTGATCTCATCCTTCAGTTCCTGCAGACCCGCATTGGATGTATAGAATGTACGTCCTCGTTCCAGTGAATAGATACCTTCTTCTCGTATTCTCCAAGGAGTATCAAAGTCCGGCTCGCCGACACCGAGCGAAATTGCATCTTTCATCTCGCTCACAATGTCAAAAAACTTACGGATACCAGATGGTTTGATCTCCGTGATCTTTTTCGATAATGGATTTCTTGTCATGGCGTCACCAGCATCCTTTCTTCCTGTTCCTTCTGTGCCAGGATGGTTCCGTGATCTTTATATTTCTTCAGTATGAAATGTGTTGCTGTACTTGTGATACCTTCAATCGGAGACAATCTCTCAGATACAAAACGAGATACCTCAAGCAGTGTCTTTCCTTCCAGTGTTACGAGAAAATCATACGCACCAGAGATCAGCGATACGGATGATACTTCCGGGTAATTATAAATACGCTCTGCCAGCTTCTCGAATCCCTTGCCGCGCTGTGGTGTCACACGCACCTCAATCAGTGCATTCACCTGCTCTACACCTGCTTTATCCCAGTCGATCATTGTATGATAACCGCAAATAATTCCTTCCTGCTCCATAGCTTTGATCTCACGAAGGACAGTAGCTTCGTCTGTTCCAAGTAAAACAGCCAGTTCCTTCGGATCTACTTTACAATTCTTTTCAATAAATTTTAATATCTGCACTCTTGTGTCTTCCATGGTGAACCCCTACTTTCTTATTACATAAAAAATGATGTTGGATGCCTACGGATTGTTCCGTGCTTTGCACTCCCACAATCCACCCTGGCATCTTAGAATACTTTCATTAATTCATCCGGAGCCGGCCGATCAATATATCGCATATCCTCTCCGTTATGAATGATCTTGTCGTTGCTATCAGTGAGCTGTCCGATCACAGCTGCCTGTATACCTTTCTGATTCAGCGCATCTGCCAATGCTTCTCCATTCTCTGTTAACATCAGAAAACTTCCGCCAGAAGCAAGCTGATATGGATTCAGTCGGAAATGTTCACAAACCTCAATTGTCTCCTGTCTGACTGCAATCTTCTTCAGATCAAGATTAAGACCAAGCTCTGTATCCTTCGCCAAATCCCACAGCGACGCCAGTATTCCTCCACGAGATACCTGACGTATGACAGATACGCCCATGGCATCAGCAACTGCAATCTTTGACAGACCGCACAATTCACTGTCATAAGCTTTCATCTGTCCGATAAATGCCGGGGTAAATCTTTCCCGGAGCTCTGCTTCTTTCTCGCCAATGATCCGAAGCATTCCTTCCAGTCCTGCCCATCCGGCATATACGATGTCCTGTCCGGCTCGTGCGGTCAGCAGCGCATCTGCTATACGCTCTTTCTGATCTGTCTCGCCTGCTGCTGTAATCACAATCTGTGGTACTCGAAGCGCCGCACATTTCTCGCCTGCAATATGAAGTTCTTCCAGCTGAAAATCTTCCGTTTCAAGCTTTTCCATAGCTTTCGCTATATGATTCCGAATGGAATGCATCCTGGACTTATCCATATCCGCCGGAATCTCAATGCGGATCTCTGCTGATCCCGCATGAACGCCCTGCGCTGCCAGCTCATTAACCTCTGTCAGAAGTCCGTAAGCTGCACCATCCCGCATACCTCCGTAATAGACACCTGTATGTGTCAGGAATGTCTTATAGACCATGCTTCATTCTCCTCATAATATCTATTCTTCACTTCCAGTGCTTCCAGAACTCTCTGAACTGCCGGAACTACTGGAACTATTGGAACTGCTGTAAATCCCTGCAATCGCATTATTGATCGCCGTCGAATCATTCGTCGCAACTGCGCTCTCTAATGCGCTGATCGCTGCTGCACTTCCTCCGGCGGTACCTACTTCTATCACTTCATCCGCTTTCTGGTAATAACTGGTGTTAAATACCTCACGGCTTACTTCTTCACCATCTTTATATACGACCTTCCACAACTGCGCCTCCCGCCCCGTATGCGGATTACCTGTATACTGCATTGCACCGAAATTGAGTGATGAATTAATCTTATAGGTAACAGAATACTGATCCACACTCAATGTCTCACTCTCAAATTCGATCGTTCGGTTCTTTGGTCTTGTTTCTTTTCCGTAAATGATCATACGGAGCTGATTATCAGAATCAATTTCTCCATAAATATATATCGGTGTATCATAAGAATTTTTAAAGCGGAAATCCATTAAACCACCAGCAATTGCCGCATCTCTGGATGGCTCCACGTAGTCAACCGTCATAGAATGCGGATGTCTTTCTACCACTTCAAGTTCCGCATAGATCACTGCATTATATAGAGTCGTCGATACCTGACAGATTCCACCGCCATAAGACGGAACTACCTGTCCATTCTCATATGCGGTACCTTCTGCATAACCATGTTCTTCATCATACGGCGCCGTTGAATCATAGACCGACAATTCTTCACCCGGCTGTAAGATAATACCGTTCAACATAGAAGATCCTGTCTTCAGATTCGTCCAGCGTTCACCACCGCCAGCATCTGTCGAATATGCCCCTAATTCATCCGTCATATCTTTCAGATCTGCCTTCGTCACCTCCGGCTTCTCTGTCTTAATCACAACCTGTTCTTCAAAGTCTTCATGCTTCCAGTTATCGTTCAAATCATCATTCAACTGCTTCACAGTCGCTTTATAATCAATGATCTCTCCTTCTTTTTCCGCTACGATAGAGACTTTTCCATCTTTATCCCTGGAAAGGCTTGCATTTTCCGGCCCCTGCAAAATATCTCCGGCTTTCTCTTTTAATAGGGATTTAAGCTTCTTACGGCTTACGCTGTACTCTTCATCAATTACAAATGGTTCCTTCTCCAGTCGCTTCATCTGTCGATAGCGCATCCAGAGATTGCCTTTCTTACCATAGCTGACGGCCTCATCCACAAGCTGTTCTTCATCTTCCTGACCGGAGAATCCCAGTTCTTTCAGAAATGCCTCAACCTTCTTATCCCGGACTGTCAATGTTACTGTTTTGCTCTCATCCGTTGTCTTCTGGTTCTCCAATGCCTTCTGCGCCTCTTTCTTCGTCATACCTGAAAGATTGAGATCATTAATATATATATTATCACAGATAACATCATCCTTTACTTTTCCAACATAATTCTTCAACGCAGAATAAGACCCACCAAAGACAACTGCAAAAGCTGCCACGCCGATCACGATCAATGCTCTCTGCTTACGTTTACGCTTCATCGCTACTCTCCTGCTGCGATGCTTTAATTTGTTTGATGATGCCATCCTCTATCCCTCATTTACATTCCTTTATACTTTCAGCGTCTATATCATCATCGCTGGGAGTAATGTTGTTGCAACCATTGCCACTACAATTACCACGATCACAACGGCAACGATCCTTCTTGTATGCTTATTGTGGAAATTCATATTCCATGCCTCTTTTCTCTGTCTTCTTACAATTTGTTTTGTTAATTATCATACCTGTTTTAAATCTATTTTGCAATAATAACTGTACGCGCTTCATGTGTTAACGGACTGCGTTCCCGGTAGTCGAAAAGCACCGTTTTATTAAGACACAGAAACCTTTCTAAATGCGTCATTTTCCGCATCTGATTCCGATCATATTTCTCATATCCCGGCAGGTATTTATGGCTTTCGGCCTCCTCTTCATAAAATGCACGGACTTCTGCCTTGTCCATCTGATATTCCCCGGCGAATTCCGGTCGGTTACCTGCATTCTCCCTGAGATAATAATCATAAGTAAGAAACTCTCTCACTACATCCATCTGCTCCGGTGCATACTCTTTCACAAACTCAAGCAAAATTTCGTATCTTGCCGCCCGCTTGTGATTAATCTTAAAATATCCATTCTTATCATAATATGCAGCCATGTCTGCATACATGATAAATGGATCTTTAAAATATTTTTCCAGCTCAGGCATGGTCTGCGTAAACTGTCCACTGTTATAGTAGACTTCTACCATTTCTTCGATTCCTTTTAGCCGAAGCACATCGTCATATGGAAGCCAGTCCGTGTACAACACTTCATACGGAGGTATATTTTTCACCACCAATCCGTATTCTGCCTGATGTTCCTGCATGTATGAACCTTTCAACACTTTCAAAAACCCCAGTTGTAACTGCTCCGGATGCAGTGCATATACATCATTAAAGCTTCTATGGAAACTTTTTAGATTCTCATAGGGCAATCCTGCGATCAGATCCAGGTGCTGATGCACATTGCCATTCTTCTGCACTGCCCGCACATTCTCCGATACCTTTTCAAAATCCATTGTTCGGTGAATCTCTTTTACCGTATCCGGATTCGTAGACTGCACACCGATCTCCAACTGGATCAGTCCTGGGCGCATCGTCTGGATCAATGCAATCTCTTCTTCATTTAACAGATCTGCTGCCACCTCAAAGTGAAAATTTGTAATGCCATTATCATGCTCTGCGATATACTTCCAAATCTCCATTGCATGCTGATGGCTACAGTTAAATGTTCTGTCCACGAATTTCACCTGCGGTACTTTATGGTCAATGAAAAACTGTAATTCCGGCTTCACCTTTTCCACATTCCGAAATCGAAGTATCTTATCTATAGACGACAGGCAGTAGCTGCATCGAAATGGACAGCCTCTGCTGCTCTCATAGTATATAATCTTATGTTCAAAATCTGCCATATCCTCATAAACAAATGGCACTTTGTTCAGATCCATGACCGGTCGCCATAGATTCTCAATAATCTCTCCGTCTTCTCTCCGCCAGGTAATTCCCTGAAGTCCGACAAGTTCTATCCCTTCTGCCAGCTCAGCAAAGGTCTCCTCTCCTTCTCCTTTCATTACGCCTGTCACTTCCGGCAAACGCTTTAGTACGGCGACCGCATCGTAAGACACCTCCGGTCCTCCTAACCAGATTTTCGTGTCCGGAAGCACCTTGTGCACTTCCCGAAGTACCGTCTCCACATAAGAAATATTCCAGATATAGCAGGAGAAGCAGAGCACATCCGGCTTACGGCGGTAAATATCCATCAGGATGTCATCCGTCTGCTGATTGATCGTATACTCTGCCAACGCAATCTCTGTATCAGGATCTGTGACACGAGACTGCGCGTATGCCCTTAAACTATACACAGCCAGATTAGAATGTATGTACTTTGCATTAATTGCGGTTAATAATATCTTCATAATGAATTATTTTACACCAGCAGGATACGAATGGCAACGATGTGTGTTGACTTTTCCCTCGAAACACGATACAATATGACTCGTGCAGCCGGGGTGGTAGCGGTACCTTGCACCTGCAATCCGCTATAGCAGGGGTGATATTGCGCAGAGGGCATATGCTGGTGAAGCTGCCTTTGGAAAGTGGCGTTGATGTCCGGGTCTCACGCGACGGAAATCTGTGAATCGTGTCAGGTCGGGAACGAAGCAGCACTAAGCGGAACCTTCCGGGTGCCGTGAGGGTGCCTGGACTGAGTTAACTACCAGAGTAACGTTTATTGGTTTTAGTTCGAAGCGCAATGCACATAAAAAGACAAATCAGGCAGTCTGTCGGTTGACAGGCTGCCTTTTCTTATTCCATGCTTTCTGCACGCTTCTTCTCTTCTTTTTCTTCTTTTTTCCGCTGTCTCAGTTCGCGGAAGAACTGTTTCATAAGCTGACTGCATTCTTCCTCCAGCACACCTGTTTCCAGTTCTGCCTGATGATTAAACTGTGCTATATGCAGCAGATCCAGTACCGATCCGGCACATCCCGCTTTCGGATTCATACATCCAACCACTACCCGCGGTATCCGGGACTGTATGATCGCGCCCGCGCACATCTGACATGGCTCCAACGTCACATATAACGTGCATTCTTCCAGCCGCCAGTCACCAAGCTTTTTACTCGCCTTTCGAATCGCTGCAATCTCTGCATGTGCCAATGGACTCTTATCCGTATTTCTCCGATTATATCCACGACCGATAATCTTGCCCTCATGCACGATCACACAACCGATCGGTGTCTCATCCAACGCATAGGCTTTCTTAGCCTGCCGGATCGCTTCTTTCATATATTTCTCATCCATCGACATCATGACCATTCCTCCTTGCCGCATAGCGTCCTATTTACTTCGCATATGTCTTACTTTTCTGCACCAGTAGCCAAACATCTCATTTTCTTCCGACTCATCCTGCTCTGCCTGCACGAATCTGGTAAATCCAAATACTTCTGCTGCTTTCGCTTCCCTTCGGTGATAAATCCCCGGTACGCCTAACCACATTTGATTCTCTTCTTCCAACAGAATTAAGTAATGATAATTATAATACCCATGCAACAGAAAGCTATTATTTGCCACCCGCCATTCACACCGGGGCAGCATGGCAATCTCCTGTCTCTGGATCTTTCGTATCTGAGGCTTTGTCGGTTCAATATAATGATCAATCTCCTCTTCTGTCAGAGGCACTTCCACGTCCTGCTTTTCTTCTTGCCCGGCTGTCTGCTCCGGTTCCACTGTTTCTTCCTGATCCTGCACAACTTTCTGCAAGATTTCTTCTGTTATAGTCACCGGAATCGGCTTCTCCTGCCAGATTCGAAGTTCACTGATCCGAAGCAGCGCATCACTCCACACCGCCGCATATCTCCGTCCGCTTTCTGACATCAGCAGTATCCCGTCAATCTCTGAGTAATGCTCCGGTACTCCGGTATCCTCTGACGTATACACCAACCGATAATTAATCGTCGGATTCACATTTGTAACTTCTCCCTGATATACACACACCGGCACCTGCTCTTCAGGATAGAAAAGATACAGCTTCAATGCAGTCTCTTCTCCCAACCTGAGTCCCTTCCCATGTATATGAATCGTTGTACAGTCATCGGCAGTCTCAACCTTTACAAATCCTACATTGCGAATCGGCCTGTCACTTTCGTATTCATACAAATAGCGGATAAACTGCTCCACATTCTCACTTCCGTTCGATGTATTCAAAACAGTTTATTCCGCTTATAATTCAAACATTCCTAATATACACTGGCTGTCAGTTCCTGATACAGTCGTCTCGCATAACTGTCCGTCATACCACAGATATAGTCTGTCGCCAGCAGTAATCTCAGATACAGTTTCTCTGCTTCGCTCTTGCCCTGTGCATGAAAATGATAGGACCGTTTATAGTTACTGGATATAAACGACACCAGACGACGGTCAATCGTTCCAAGTTCCTGTTCTTTATCATCATATCCGATTACCGCCCCGATAAAGCGATCCATCAGATAATTGATCATAACACTTTCCGATACTTCCATCCGATAAATGGTCTCTGTAGCAAACACTTCACGAAATGCCAGATCCCCTAGCAGATCCATCAAGCGCTCCGCAAATGTCCCATGGAACAGATCATACGGATACGTTCCGTTCATGATTGCATCATAATTGGATGTAAATCCATACGTTGCGCAGTTGATCAAAAATCCCTGCACCCGAACGATCCAGTTCTTCACAGCATATTCTTCCGGATCCTCCACATGCATATCTTCCGCTCTTCCATACAACTCCTTCAGCTTAGCAGCTGGTCGAAAACTGCTTCGCGGCTGTGCATAAAGTGTCTCCATCTCCTGTAGTTCTCTGTATAACTTAGCATAAGAAACGAATCCCTTTACAAATGCATCCTCAATATCCGCTGTCTTGTATGCGATATCATCTGCGGCTTCCAGAATAAATGTCAATGGATGACGCGATCCGTTGGTTCCTGTCGCTGTTTCCACTTCTCGGAATATTTCTTCATCTGCATGATAGAATCCCAGTTTATGACTCTTAATATCCCGACTCTTAGGCTTAATATCCAAAGACGTAACCGGATATTTTACAATTGTATTCAGCAATGCATACGTCAGATTCATCCCCCGGTCATCTACCAGATAATGAAGCTTCGTTACCAGGCGAAACGCCTGTGCATTTCCCTCAAAATGATACAGATCCTCCCGCATCTGCAGGGTCAGGATCTCATCCAACGATCTGCCATGATATTCCAATGTATGAAGATGATCTCTGAACCACTCCCGGATCGCATCTTCTCCAAAATGTCCAAACGGTGGATTACCAATGTCATGGATCAGTCCCGCACACTGTAATACATTGCAGATATCTTCTTTCATCTGTACCGTAAACGACGGATCCTTCTTATATGTAAGAATGTTCTCTCCGATATTCTGTCCCAGAGACTTGGCAAACGAAGATACTTCTAGGGAATGCGTCAGTCTGGTACGAATAAAATCACTCTTGTCCAGCGGAAATACCTGCGTCTTATCCTGCAATCTGCGAAAGGACGCACTTCCTATAATCCGATGGTAGTCTTTCTCGAACTCACTGCGCAGATCTGATTTACCGTTGCTTTTTGCAATTTTCCCAGTTCTGTATCTCTGCGTTGATAATAATTGCTCCCAGTTCACTCCGTCACTTCCTCATAATCCCGTTATCTTTGCCGGACGATCTTTTTTCATTTAGTCCAGATAAATCGGTTCTTCGTAATCTTTGCCAAGTAACGCTTTCTTACGCTCCTGATATCCCAAGAATGCCCATTCCGTCATATCTGTCCACGCATGATCTCTACGATCATATACCTGCACATAACCGATGCGCTTTGGATGCATACGGACACTGTTGCTCTCATACTCATGTCCTGTATACGGATTCAACTCTCCGCGCTCCAGATCTTCCGCATCATCATCTTCCTCTTCTGCATAAACCGCCTGCGCGATCTCTTCTTCCTGAGCCGGCTGCTGTTCCTCATAATAAGTCTGCTCTGGCTGTACCGGTTCTTCATATTCAATAAAGTCACTTTCTTCTTCCATTGCTTCTAATGGTTCTGTGGCTTCCTCAATCTCTCGTTCGATCTTCTCTTCTTCATGCTTTTCTTCCTGACGCTCTTTTTTATTACGGCGCTGGAACATTGCTCTCCATCCGGTCAGCTTCTTCTCGTGATGAGTCTGCTCTTTCTTCTCTTCCGCGTAAGCTTCCTCATGAACTTCTTCCGGAATCTCCTGCTGAACCTCCTCCTGAACCTCCTCGTGGATTTCTTCATAACGAGGTGCTTCTGGGATCTCTTCGTGCGTTTCTTCATAGACTGCTTCGACTGCTTCCGGTGCTTCTTCTATCGGTTCTGCTTCCATTAACACCGGCTCGTCAGAGATCTCTTCCATTACAGATTCAGATTCTTCCGTCACAGGCTCTTCTATCGTCTCATTTACAAACGGAAGCTCTCCAGTCTCTCTGCGTACCAGCTCCTCATGAATATCCATGTAATCGCCAAGCGTCATCTCTTTTTCAGATGCGCCGCTCATATCGGTTACCTCTGACGGAATCTGTTCCATTGCGGCATGAAGCTGTTCTGCTTCTCTCGCTTTTTTCTCCTTACGGGCCTTGGTCTTTGCAAGCTTATGCAGTTCCTTCTCTGTAGGGACAATATCCTCTACATTAGCTGCACGCTCTGCTGCCTCGCTGTCTGCAAGAATGCTCAGCTGAAATGGGCATCCAAGAATATCTGCGATCATACGCATATCCTGTTCCTGAAAGTTATCTCGTCCCAGCCTCTGCGTAAGATTCTGACGGGACATCTTCTTCCCGGTTCTCTCTTCAATTGTCTCTGCGAGTTCTTTGATGGTCATGCCTTTACGGCTTAAGATAATCTTGACTTGTTCTCCGAATGTAAGATCTAACATGATAATCTCCTCCTTATTAATCCTTCCGCCCTGCAAGATACAACGACGGACAGACAGAGTCAATGCCCTGTCTATTGTTTATACTCTCCCCACAGGTCTATCTCTCCCACAAACGAACTTATGATAACAAGTTCGTCTTGTAAACTCATAAGTTTCTTGATAAACCTATATTTTTCCCATACAATATTTTATCAAATGATATTTCGTTCGTCAAGATAATGAAGTTCACCAAATTTCTTTTCTGTACTGCATACTGCAACTCTGGCATCTCCTGCATCCGTCTGATACTCCTGATAATAGTATGTTCCCGGCACTGCCTCCGGCTGTCGCACCAGTCTCGCTCCCCGTTCATCCAGTGCTATCTCAAACTCACGCAGATCCTGTTTCATTCCCAGACGTATCGCCTTGATAAAACTCTCTTTCAACACCCAGTATCTGTAAAATCCTTCTGCCTGCTCTGTTTCGTTTTTCTGACTCTGGATCCAAGCCACTTCCCCTGGGCAGAAATATCTCTCAGCCAGTCTGATCTTATTTCCTTTAATCATTTCCACATCGCATCCCACCTGTGCATCCGGTTGTGTGCTGACCGAACATAGCGCATATTTCCCGGAATGCGACAGATTATATGGCATCTGATCTGACAGCTCATAATATTGCCGCATCTGCTGATATAAAATCCATGCCCCTACGCTCTGCATTTTACCTTCTAAGGGTCTGATCCGGTCAGCTTTCTCCCTGCGCCAATCCGGAAGACGGTTGTAACATTTTCTATATATCATGTCGTCCTGAAGAGGCGTGACATCCATAATCCATGTATATATCATTTAGTTCCTTTCTGCATACTGCCCTATATAGTAACCATAAGTTTCCAGTAAAGCGGACATTCGCAATCCGCTTCGCTACTTGCTCATGAACGCAGTCGCTTCGCAATCTGTCAGTGGGAGCTTTCAACTCCCACTGACAGAAGCATCCCCCTCACCCGCCGCTTAGTACTCCGCGCACTTGAAGCGGGGGAATGCTTATCTGCGTTCAAATCCTGCTATCATTTACTAACTATATCAAAGTATAACATTTACTATGTTTTATATCCATTCTTTTATTCATCCTCAATTAATCATTTTGCATTAAATAAGTATCGTATTGACAACAAATAAGATACAGGATATGATAAAAATACAATATGTGCATACTACTATTTTACCATTCACTTTATATGATTATGGTAATTCATTTACTTATTGACGATACGTGCAAATCACTGTATGATTGTATCATCAGATTTCTGTTTGATAATACAAAAGAGGAGTTTATATGTACGATATGACCGAAAAAGAAAGAAAAGATGCAAAGATGGCCACCTTATACGAATTACGCCTTATTTTTGCCAACAGCGAGAAAGCTGAATATTCTAAAGATGAGATTGTGGAACTTCTTGATAAAATCGCTATGGCTAAAGAACAAGAATAACCCATTCCCTCAAAAGAATACATAAAGACCGGGCAGCTACATCTGACAGCCTGCCCGGTTTGCCTTTATACTATTTTATTTCGTTAACTACTCCCCTGTTTCTTCTATGCTTATCATATTCTGTGCCACAGTTTCACTGATGCGATATACCATATCAGAGCCTTCCACCATGACGTATCTGTTCTCCCCTGCATCATCAGTCTTGCCCAGATACACGGTAAAGGTCTGCTCTTTATCTGAACTGTCAGTATATACCGCCTTCGCAGTAATTCTCTGGCTTTCATCCAGTCCATACTCCGCAAGCTGCTCTGCCGATGCATGATAATTCGCACAATCTGTCAGACTCAACGCCCCAAAACCTCCGGCAAGTTCTCCGACTTGATCATCCTCTTCATATACGGTATCTGTTCCATTTTCAGTAATCGTCACACTCTTCAGATTACCGCTTCCGATGGACGGAACTGTATCGTATTGAACCAGATTGGTCAGATCAAATTGCAGATAATCCTGGAAACCTGAACTGATCGTGTATACCTTTCCGCTGTCTCCCACTGTAGCATAATAGTTCTCGCCTGCGCCGTTGCCAATCAGAATTTCTGTTGCCACGCCATCATTGTCCTGAAACTGAATTGTATAGGACGGTTTATCCAATCCATAATCCGACAGTTGATCCGGATTCTCCAGTTCCCTCACTGCCTCCATCTGCCGGATAGCATCTGCGGTACTCTGAACCGTGTCCTGATTCATTGGAATCTCATTATCTTCATCATATTCCCATGTATCATCCACCTTTGCAAACGACATATTCTGGCTTCCGTCACTATAAGAATATGCAGTAATATCACTGGCATCCGTCAGATATATCTTTGAAGCTTCTGCTTCCTTTTCTTTCTTCCTTTCCGACTTATCGTTCCATGCACTGGCAACACCATTTGCTACGACAAGCAACAGAATCATAGCCAACAGAATGATTGTTTTTTTCTTCTTTCTATCCATAAGCCACCTTCCTGTCCGTGCTAAGCTTTTCGACGTTTCAGCCATTGCCGGAATCCGTAGATCAATACGATAATCGGAATACCGATAATACATGCAAATCCGATTAATCCTGTGTGCTGCATCGTATTATAAGTAATAGAAAGGCTCTTCGGCTCAATAGCCACATTCTGTACGCCATCGAAGTTTGCTGTCACCGCATTGGCAAACAAGGTCAGATTCTCTAATGTTGAGAAAGAATAGGTAATCTGACTGTCCAGCATACTCTCAGAAGTAATCACCGTAAACCGACTCTTCACGGTCTCTGTTTCGGTATCGGAATCCTCCTCATTCTTATCTGTGACATCCTCGCCTTCAATTGTCTCCTCTGCAATTGCACCGAGTACATAAGTGCCCTTCTCCTGGCTGTCCTCCGTCACCGCATATCCATTCGATGATGTGGTCATAAATGATGTAGTCGTAATCGTATCACGTTCCGGATCTGTAAGTTCCATGCCCTGCGCATTTACCATCATTACCATCTGTGTACTCATACCGTTCATCAGATCTGAGTCCCCACTAATATCCGGGAATATATAATAGTAGTTGCCCTGATAACACCGTTCCATATCTGCAATGTAACCATTCACCCTCTGCATGCCATATTCTTTCAGCAATGCATCCAGATTAGGTACATCACCTTCTATATTACCAAGCAGCACCATCACATCACCGCCGGACTTCATGTAACTTTCAATCTGGTCCTTTTCTTCTGTTGTCAGATCTGCGGAAATACCATTCATGATCAGAAGATCACAATCATCCGGAACCGCACTTGTCATCAGCAGATTCAATTCTTCGGAAGAAACATTATTTTTATCCAGCTGATCCTGTACGGATGTGGAAAATGAACTCTCGCCATGTCCGGTTGTGTAATACACCTTATTCTGACTGTCATTCGTTACATAGTTGATCGCACTGGTAAGCTGTCCCTCGCCGTCAAACTGTGTTGCATCCGCGCTTCCTGTCGTGTAATATGCATACTCATCTGTAACCAGAATCTCGTCAAATGTGATTGTGTCACTTTTTCCGGTGTCTTTGCAAGACACTACGATCGAATTCTCTGACACATTATTCTTCGTAAGCTCTGCCGGATGAAGCACCGGATCTACCCATTTTACGGTCACGTCCTTAGACAGTGCCTGATACTTATTTAAAAATGTACGTATCCGTTCATCGGTACTGCTCTTCTCTGCATAAACGGTCACGGTTACCTTCTGGTCCAGCTTTTTCAATAATTTCTTACTGGTATCTGTAATCTCATAGATCTTATTGTCACTGACATCAACCTTCCGCACTCTTTCCGGAAGTCTGGACGCCAACATATTCACCAGCACCACAACACACAGCACCAGCACGATCGCACCTACACTGTAGCTGCCGTTGACTGATGCACTTTTCTTAAACTGCTCTTTCAAACGATTCATGCCGCACCTCCTAACTCCATCGTCTCTTCTGTATCATTTCCATCGTAAGAAATACAAAAAATACGATCAGACTCAGATACAGAATGATTCCACTGACATCTAACAGGTTATTGGAGGCAATGCTGTTAAATGTATCAATCAGGTTCAGCTTGCCACAAATGGTTGAAAGCAGGTTTTCGTAAACTTCTGACTTTACTGCGTATACAATTCCATTTACTCCGAGATTCACAATCTCCAAGATCAGACATATCACCCAGTTCTGGGTCATGCGCCAGACAGCCCAGACTAACAACGACAGTAAAAATGCTATTCCAAATACATTAGCCATAGCTGACGAAGGCAGGAATCCTATGATTCCACTCCACAATTGAATAACCATTAGTATACCAAAGGTACCGATTGCCGCAATAATCTGGCTCTCTGTCAACGATGACACGAACATTCCGATTGCAATATATACACAGCCCAGCAGAAAATATACCAGAGTAGATAAGTAATCCGATAATATATAGGCCGTTCCCTGCATCTTGATCATTAAAGGAAATAACAGATATACCGCACATGGGATTCCTAAAATGGTAATCATTGCAAGGTATTTTCCCATTACGATCTGGAACAGGCTGACCGGCGCTGTCAGAAGCAATTGATCTGTCCGATTCTTACGCTCTTCCGCAAAGCTTCTCATGGTCAGTAACGGTGCTGCGATCAGCAGCATGAAGATACCGCCGGAAAGCACATAGGAAAAGTACGGATATCCGTAATTCAGATTATATGCCATAAAATATATACCTGAAAATGCAAGTAAAAATACAATGATCACATAACCGATCATGGTATTAAAATATCCTTTTAATTCACGCCTATAAATCGCTGCCATCACCTGTCACCTCCTCTTTCCCATCATCCCGAATCTCCTGTTCTGCCAGAGACGCTGTATATTTGCCCTGGGTAAGCTCCAGGAATACTTCTTCCAGTGTAGTCTGTGACAGACTGAGTGTCGTTAACGGCTGATTATTTCTCGCAAATGCGGTAAATATCTCTTCTCTGATATCCTTCGCATTCCTTGTCTCAATCTGAGCTGTTGTCATTAGATTGTTATCCTTTCGGTAATCCACTTTCTTAATTCCGGATACTTCCTTCAGAATCTCCTGTACTCTCGTCACAGGTGCTTTTGCCTGCAGTTCAATATGTCTGCTGCTCTTAAGTCTGTTCTCCAGATTCTCCGGGGTATCACTTGCCACCAGCTTACCTCTGGAAATGATCATAATGTAATCGCACACTTCACGGATCTCTGCCAGAATATGCGAACTCAATATAATCGTATGCTTCTTAGACAGCTTACGGATCAGCTCTCGAATCTCAATGATCTGCTTCGGATCCAGACCAACCGTCGGCTCATCCAGAATGATCACCTCCGGGAATCCAAGGATTGCCTGTGCAAGCCCAACTCTCTGTCTGTATCCTTTGGACAGGTTCTGGATCAGTCGATTCTCCACTTCACGGATACCCGTCATCCGAATCACGTCATTCATCTGTTTTTCACGTTCTTTTTTAGGGATCTTCTTCAGTTCGGCTGCAAACTGCAGATACTCCCGAACTGTCATATCCATATATACCGGCGGCTGTTCCGGCAGATAGCCAATACTCTTCTTTGCAAGCTCAGGCTCTTTCAGAATATCATGCCCCTGGATTAACACCTTCCCCTCGGTCGCCCCAAGATATCCTGTCATGATGTTCATGGTTGTAGACTTTCCCGCACCATTCGGTCCAAGAAGACCATAAATATGCCCCTTCTCAATACGAAAGCTCAGATGGTCCACTGCTGTATGATCGCCATACATTTTCACCAGATTCTGCACTTCAATCACAATATCTTCCTCCTCTTCAATACTCTTAAAGTATCATTGTAAAAAGAAAGTATGACGATTCATTGTAAAAAATGTGTTTTTTGTGTGTTCAGTTTGTGAAGGTAACATTACCCGCATTCATGCTAATCTCAAACTAATTGCCAAAAAATAATCATCTGAAATATCAAAAGCAGGCATCCATGCTAATACATAGATGCCTGCTTTCACAAGTTATCTTGCTGTTTATGCTGATAATACATATTTAGTCTTTAAGTCATTGCAACGATTATAATTTATGAAACCTTCCTTTTGCAGACGTCCGACAACAATTCCACACAGGATATTTTGTTTCTGAGCAAAAGAGCAAATGGATGCTTTTGAAAAATCATTCAGAGACGTAAATGCATTAAATTCTACAGTAGGAATTAATGTCTCTTTTGCGAAGTTGTCAGCAGCTTCTTCGTCTTCATCTGTTGTACCATCAGATTGATTGATATGTCCAAGCAAAATATGACCGAGTTCATGAAATAAACTAAACCAGAATTTATCTGCATCTTTGCCACGTACTGTTAATCCAACAACTATTTTATTTCCATCACAGAAAGTTGCTCCATGCAGGAAAGAACCTCCGATATGAGGAAGGAAAACAAGTGCAATACCACAACCAGATAACATCTCAATCAGTTTAGGACAAAAATCAGCAGGGTTCATTGCTGTCATGCTTCGAATTTCCGGTAGTTTCTCCTTAAGAGTTTTTAAATCAATCAATGACGTTTCAATGGCACGAGCTTCCAGTTTTGCTTTCTGTGCCCATGCTAATAGAGCGAGATTACCCTTTTCTGTTTCAGCCAATCTGCGACATGCAATTTTTGATAATTTCATATCCTTGATAATCTCAAGATTTACAACTTCAAAATATTTTCTAAGATAAATTACCTTTTCGGTTGCCTCTCTGGTTTCCGGTACCCAACCATTCTTTGACATTTCACGATAAGGTAGTTTTTTCACAAGCTCTTTATCAGAATCCATTTCGTTCTCTGCATTTGCTTTTATGAGTTTTTCGCGATAAGTAGCTTCTAATTTATTCCAAAACTTAGCAGGAACGCCTAGTACCATTCTAAACGAACTGCGACTTCCGGAGTCAACTGAACATCACCATTGATTAATTTACTAATATGTTTTTCGGACATACCCATACGTAATGCAAACTCTTTCTGGCTAAGCCTCTGTCAATCAACTGTTCTTTAATAGTTGCTCCCGGCGGTGTTGCAATAAAACTGCGACTTTTCACCATCGTAATACCACCTCCTAGTAGAATGAAAGTATAATGATAGTTTACAATTTCCATTACGTTTGCAATTAGAATTTCATTCCCTTTTCTTTCAAAAACCAGTCTGTAAGGATGAACTAAATCCATTGCGTATTGGCCTTTTCGATTGCCTTTTAATGGATGGCATCTTCCGATATGGAATTTAACCATTTCCTCAACAGTATCAGATGCAGCTATTTCGTCTATACGCTGATGGATTTTTTCAGCCATTTCTAAACCGTATTTCTTTTCTGCCTCACTTGCTAGTGTACACACCTTTTCAATCCTGCGAGACTTATATGTTATTTCCAATCTGTCACCTCTTTTGCGAATTTACCTTTGAGGTAAATCTATTATATTCTGTTCAACTATATATGTCAATAATCTCAATCAACTCAACTGGCAAAATACGTTTCATTTGTATTGCAACATTTTTTATTCAGATTACATATATACTACATCCAAACGAATTATATGTCAACATTTTCATAACCTCACGTTTTAACTCGTCACAACATAAAAAGAGAACCTGCCTTTCGGCAAAGTTCTCTCCATTTTTTCTCATGCTAATAGGTTCTGAATAATTACGCTCTTTTCATATTCTTGATGACTTTCAGTCTGGTGAATTCCTCACGCTCTTTTTCTTCCAGTGCATTATTAATATTATGAACCAGATTCGTATACATCGGAATCGTTATATTCTTCAATGCGTTGGCACGCTTCTGCGTCTTTTTAATATTTGATGCCAGACGATACGCAGAGTTCTCAACCATGGACAACTTAATCGTCAGGTCTTTCACTTCACGAAATGCCTCTCTGGCAATATCGATCGACTCGCTGGTCGTACTGAATGAGTACGTAAGGTTATTCTCTTTTTCATCATATTTCACATGCGGAATCTCAGTACCCATGATGCTTCTCGTCTGGATACGAATGGATTCCTCTATCGGCACGGTAAATGCGAGCTGCTGCACCTTGCTGATACCGTGTTCAATGTTGGCACGCTGCAGGCACGCATATGCCTTGGTAAATGTGCTGTCGATCTGCTCCTGAATCTCCTTTGCCTCATCGATCAGAGCCATCAGTTCTTTCAGAAGCACGTTACGCTTCTTATCCATCAGGTCATACCCCTGACGGGCAAGAGCCAGAGAATTCTTCGCCAGCATCAGATTTCCTTTGGTGGGAAACTCTCGTGGATCCATATCATCGACTCCTTTCCTTTATAGTGAAAAATCCGCGTGAACTCACGAACTCCGTTCGCTCATTCACGTCAAACCCGGCTATACAGGCATCATCCTGTAGATGCTCCGCATCTCCGTCTTATGCCTGTGCATCCGGGGATTTTTCACGTGGATAGTATTTTTCTATGATCTTGGTGTCGATTCGGTCGAGTTCTTCTTTCGGAAGCATTCCGAGAAGTTCCCAGCCGAGGTCAAGTGTTTCCTGAATCGTACGGTTCTCTGTCGGTCCCTGTCCTACGTAACGTTTCTCGAATTCTTTACCGAACTCCAGATATTTCTTATCCAGTGGGGACAATTCGTCTTCGCCGATTACGGATGCCAGGTTTCTTGCCTCACCTACTTTTGCGTATGCAGAGAATAGCTGGTTGGCAAGTCCCTGATGATCTTCTCTGGTGTATCCTTCACCGATACCGTCCTTCATCAGACGAGACAGTGACGGAAGTACACTGATTGGAGGGTATACACCCTGTCCGTAAAGGTTACGATCCAGTACGATCTGACCTTCAGTGATGTATCCTGTCAGGTCAGGGATCGGATGTGTGATATCATCGTTCGGCATGGTCAGGATTGGAAGCTGTGTTACCGATCCTTTGGTGCCCTCTACGATTCCGGCACGCTCATAAAGTGTTGCCAGTTCACTGTACAGATATCCCGGATATCCTTTTCTTGAAGGAATCTCTCCCTTTGAGGAAGATACCTCACGGAGTGCCTCTGCAAATGATGTCATATCTGTCAGGATAACCAGAATGTGTTTGTTGCATTCAAATGCCAGATACTCTGCAACGGTCAGTGCAACCTTCGGCGTGATCAAACGCTCTACAACCGGGTCATTTGCCAGATTCAGGAACATACACACGTGATCGGATACGCCGCTTTCCTCAAATGTCTTACGGAAGAAATCGGCTACGTCATGTTTTACGCCCATCGCAGCAAATACGATCGCGAATTCTTCATCGGAATCATCTCCCAGTGATGCCTGCTTTACAATCTGTGCCGCCAGCTGATCATGCGGAAGTCCATTGCCGGAAAAGATTGGCAGCTTCTGTCCACGGATCAGAGTGGTCAGACCATCAATTGCAGATATACCTGTACGGATATAGTTACGCGGATATTCACGGCGCACCGGATTCAGCGGCAGGCCATTGACATCTCTCTTATCCGTAGAAAGCAGTGGCCCCAGTCCATCAATCGGTACTCCGACTCCGTTAAATGTTCTTCCCAGCATATCCGGTGACACTGCCACTTCCATCGGGTGTCCGGATAATTTGGTATGTGTATTTACCAGGGACATATTCTCGGTTCCTTCAAATACCTGGATGACAGCTCTGCCTTCATACAGTTCAATAATACGTCCCATTTTCTTTTTATTACCATCTACAACGAACTCTACGATCTCATCATAGAATGCGTCCTGAAGTCCTTCCAGAACTACGAGAGGTCCGTTGATATTACTTAAGCCAAGATATTCGATTGCCATTATCCTCTCTCCTTTCTATGCGTTCTTTGCTAATACGTTATTGTAGAATTCATCAATCTTCGTCTTATAGGTATCCAAAAGCTGAAGATTATCGTTTGGTACATCGTACTTGATAGCGATAACTTTCTCAAAGATGCCTTCTGCTTTCAGTACTGACATCGGATGTCCCATTGCCACCAGCTTACGGCTGGTCTTATAAAGATACAGGATAACATCCATCATCTTAAACTGCTTTTCCAGTGACACACAGGTATCGTCTTTATGGAAGGCATTCTGCTGCAGGAATCCCAGACGGATTACCTTTGCAATCTCCAGGATCAGCTTCTGATCATCCGGAAGTACATCCGCACCGATCAGTTTAACAATCTCCATCAGACTGTTCTCCTGCCCAAGCAAAGACATTAATCTGTTTCTATAGTCCACAAATTTTGGCGATACATTATCCGTATACCATCCGCTAAGGTCTGTCAGATATTCACTGTAACTGGTCAGCCAGTGAATTGCCGGGAAATGTCTCGCATATGCCAGAGACTTGTCCAGTCCCCAGAAGCAGCGGACAAATCGTTTGGTATTCTGTGTAACAGGCTCAGAGAAATCACCACCCTGTGGGGATACCGCACCGATAATAGATACAGAGCCTGTAGCACCGCCCAGTGTCTGCATCATTCCGGCTCTCTCGTAGAATGCTGACAGACGAGATGCCAGATATGCCGGGAAACCTTCCTCAGCCGGCATCTCTTCCAGACGTCCGGATAACTCTCTTAATGCTTCTGCCCAACGCGATGTAGAATCTGCCATGATCGCTACGTCATAACCCATATCACGGTAATACTCAGCCAGTGTAAGACCTGTATAAATTGATGCCTCTCTGGCAGCTACCGGCATGTTAGATGTATTCGCGATCAGTGTCGTACGATCCATCAGCGGATTACCGGATTTCGGATCGACAAGTTCACCAAACTCTTCCAATACCTGTGTCATCTCATTACCACGCTCACCGCATCCGATATAAATGATGATATCCGCATCGGACCACTTTGCGATCTGATGCTGCGTCATGGTTTTACCGGTTCCGAATCCCCCTGGGATTGCTGCCGTTCCGCCCTTTGCGATTGGGAACATCGTATCCAGAATACGCTGTCCGGTTACCAGCGGTACGCTTGCCGGATATCTCTGATGCACCGGTCTTGCTACTCGGATCGGCCATTTCTGTGTCATAGTCAGTTCCTGAATATCCCCATTAGAACGCTGGATCTTTACCAGCACTTCATCAATGGTGTAATCTCCATCTGGAACGACGTCTACTACTTTTGCTACTTCAACCTCCGGCGGCACCATACATTTGTGTACAATTGCGCGGGTCTCCGGCACTTCTGCAATTACAGATCCGCCGTGTACTACATCACCCTTTTTTACCGTCAGATGAGTCTTCCATTTCTTTTCTCTATCCAGGGAATCAACCGATACACCTCTGGTAATAAATGCACCACCCTTATCAGCGATACGTTCCAGCGGTCTCTCAATTCCGTCAAAAATATTATCCAGGATACCAGGTGCCAGCGTTACTGACACCGGTGCTCCGGATGCTTCTACGATCTCTCCCGGACGAAGTCCTGAAGTTTCCTCATATACCTGAATGGTCGTACGTTCTTTGTCCAGTGCAATAACCTCACCTACCAGACGCTGTTCACCTACATATACCATTTCAGACATCTTAAAATCACTTTTTCCTTGCAGGTAGATTACAGGACCATTGACGCCGTAGATAACTCCTGTCCTTTTCTTATCCAATGCCCGTACCTCCTCTAAACATAAAATCCTGGAATTCTTCTTCCAATGCTCCTTTGTACGCATGGTCAATCAGCACATTCCGGCCTTTTACCACCGCTCTCACACCACCGACAAAATTCTCTTTGCTGACTGTAAGCGTCATTCCTGTGCGTTCCTCCAGCCATTCCTTTTTGTCTGCGTCTGACGGGTTAATATAGATCTTGAGATCTTCCCCATTTGTGAATCGTGCCGCTTTCTCGATATATGCTACCAGAAGTTCTTTATACTCATCCGTCTTCATGAACTCCTGTAATTCTTTCAGCACTTCCTGAAACAGTTCCTGCTTCAGTTCTTTCTGACGTTTGCCATACTCACGCTTCAATTCCAACTGTGCCTTAGATACAGCCATATTCTGCTGCTGTCTGGCACTGACTGTTTCTGCCTTGATCCGCACATCTGACTGACGGTTGGCCTCGCCTTTGTGCTGATTCAATACATTCGTCAGAGTCTGTTCATGCTGTTTTACAATCGCGTTCGCCTTTGCTCTTGCTTCTTCCATAGCAGCTTCCTGCAAATGCGCTACTCTCTCGTCTATCGTCAAGCTTCTCACCTTCTTCTCTATAATTTCAGTCCAATCGCCTCATTTACATAGGATGTGATAAAGTCTTTTTTACGTCCGGTTCCGTGTCTGTCAGGAATCTCGATCAGAAGCGGCATCGTTCTCTTCAGCTTAATCTCATCAATCAGCTCCGGAAATTCTCGTCCGAAACGCTCTGTCAAAAGTACAATGCCTACATCCGGATCTTCCATAGCAGTCTCAATCGCGTTACGTAGTTCTTCTTTTTCATGGACAACCACGCCATCTACGCCCGCTAACCGCATTCCTGTCAGAGTATCCACATTATCACTGATCAGATACATCCTCATCTTACAATTTACCAAGGATCATGAAGGAGATGATCAGTCCATACAGACACACACCTTCCGCCAGACCTACGAAAATAAGAGATTTACCAAGTGCGCTGGAGTCTTCACTGATTGCTCCCAGTGCTGCGCTTGCTGCACTTGCTACTGCGATACCACCGCCGACACAAGATAAACCGGTTGAAAGTGCTGCTGCAAGGTATCCAAATCCTGTTGCGCTGCTTGCTGCTGTACCAGCTGCCTCTGCTGCCTGTGCAGGCATTCCTGAGAACAGCATGATTCCAGCTACGACAAATGCTCCGAAGAAGAAGAATGCATTTGCTCCGATCGTACGTTTATAACGTTTTTTTGATTTCTCTCCCAGAAGAAATGTTCCGAATGGGATGATGATGCCAAGCACCAAAGCTGCGATAAGTAATAATTTTACTGCTAATGTCATTGTAATAGTCCTCCTTGTCTTAAGTCATATGATTATTTTGTGTTTATTTGGTTAAATGGTTTGAATTCTCGTCCGCTTCCCTTATAGAACCGGCTGAACATCTCATAGTATTCAAGCCTCAGTACCTGAATACCTACAACCAAACCTTCCAGTAACATTACGATTGCATTACCGATTACAATTCCGATCCAGTTCGGGCTTCCATTCTCAGCGCCTGAAAGCATCAGTACTACCTGCATGATTGCTGCATGACTGACTGCAAATGCTCCGATACGCACATAGGACAGCGTATTGGAAAAGTAACTAAGCATCGTCTCGAATAATTCAAAAAATCCCTGTACCAGAAACATCCCTTTGCCGACTTCCATTTTCTTATGTCTCTTCTCGACAATATTACCAAGAGGTTCTTTGAACAGGAACAGCAATATTGGAATCCCCAGGAAAATTACCATTAATATATTACCTGGTGTCTTGTGACCTGTCATATAAAGCACGATCGTCATTACGATAAATGCATAAAATACCAGTCCCGCAATACCATTATGAGAGAACAACATATCTTCCAGATCATGCGCTTTTGCTGCATTGATAATCTGGAACAGCATTACCAGTAAGTTGAGTCCCATACCAAATGCAATTGCTACAATAAATACGGTATTCAGCTGACCGATAAACGGTAAGTTGGTCATCGCGTCTACCGGCTTCAACCACACAGCCGGTATCACATTTTCGAATCCAAATACACTTCCATACATAACTCCAAAGAACATTGAGAATACTCCGGCAACGGAAATAATGCCTGCCAGATTCATTTTCTTCTTCAGGTACAGGATGCCGCCCACGATAAAGAGCAATGCCCCCTGTCCGAGATCTCCGAACATGGCTCCGAATATCAGTGTGTATGTGAGTGCCACAAACATGGTCGGATCCATCTCATTAGCCGCCGGAAGCCCATACATCTCAATGAACATCTGAAACGGTTTGAAGAATTTCGGATTCTTGAGCTTGGTCGGTGGCTCTCCAAAGAACTTTTCTTTATTCTCCTCAACCACTGCCATAACCCTGTCATCGTCATTAATCTCTTTCAGGAACTGCTCTATATCCGCTTCGCTCATCCATCCACAGATCACATAATGACCGTCTTTGTTTTCTTCATCCTCGATGATCGCTGCCTTTTTACGAATGTCAAAGTATTCTGCCAGCTCTGTCAGTCTCTGTTTTGCTCCCAGAAGTTTGGATGCACTACTGCTCATCAGGCTTGCTTCCTTTTCATCAACCTCAGCAATCTCCTGGTCTGTCTTTTCAATCTCCTTCTGTACTGTCATCCAGATCTCTTCTGGAGTACCTTCTTTATATTCATTGGTTAGATGGATTCGTTCAAAATGCAGTGAATTAAAAAGTGCATCCACTTTCGCTTTGTCTTTGTTGGCTGTAATGTATCCGCCATAGACATAACTGTCATTTCTTGATCCTTCCAGAAATACTGCATCCAGATCTTCAAATAAGTACTTCTCAAGTCTTCCGTAGTAGTCCAACCCAATTCTGCCAAAACGTATCTTTAGAAACTGATAAGTGGACACATGTCCCAAATCAATTTCTAATGATCGGAATGGTTCCAGTGCATTTGCAGTTTCTTTCAGTTCACCTGCTTTTTTCTTTAATCGTTCCCTTTTCTCCTGAAAATCCACGTAATCGTGATTAATATCACGTAAGAGTCCCATCATCTCATCTCTGCTCAGAGATGTATCCGGTGAAGCCTGCGTATTACCAAGTAATGCACAGAACTGCTCCGCTTTTCCTAACGGATCACGATACGGATTCACTTCGATGAAGGGCTGCAGATTGTCCGTCGTCTTCAGTTCAGCGATAGCACTCTCCAGCTGCATTTCATGTCTGGACAGATACTTATTGCACATTCTGTCGATATCCGATTGCGGACCGCTGATCTGCAGGAATTTCATCTTTACTATCATTTCTTAGCACCTCCTATGTACCCCAAAGTCTCCCTCGGTGTCAGGCCGTAGCGGATACACTCAAGGGCTGTAGTCAGTCTGTTGATCTCCTCTTCCTTCAGGAACAGATAGGTATTCACTGTTGCCAGCGAATATGGATTCCTTCTGCGGTCTGACAGATACATGCCATGGATACATGCCTTATAGAACTGCTCTATACCTCGGATCTCTGCATCGCATGGAAGCGATTCTCATAATATGTATTTGCCAGAAGTTGCATAAACTGATCTACAGTCGGCGCTTCAACCAGCGCCTTAAATTCATCTATCTTAATCCGATAATGGATTGGTATGGTCATCAGATAAATGTCCGGTGGAAGCATATGATAATACTTCTTCGCACGGTAGATCCAGTTCAGATTCAGCAGATCAATCTTCATCCCACAGTCTCTGGTGTAGATCTCCTTTTCCTTTTTATCCAGGACCTTACGCTGTCTGGTCCACGCATTTTTAAAATAATACTGTTCCAGTACAGTTTCGTAGTCATACAATGTCGCTTCGCTGGTATCCTTCAATTTCACCAGCGGCTCATAGTATTCGGTACCTTTCAGGTTCTCCACCAGTTCCTCAATATTGCCGGATGTTACCAGCTTATCGATGGAAATCTGCGAATACCTGTCAAAATACTCTTTCTTGTAATTCAAATCAAACGGTACATCATAATGATTGAATACGATCCGGAAACAATAATTAATCAAATCTATTTCATACCGTTTCCAGAATCCTCTCATAAACTGCTTCTGTTTCATACCCGCAAATCGATACAATCTTGTATAATCTGCGTACAATGACTGTGCCAGCACTTTTTCCACATTACCCCTGTGATACAGTGTATCATCCATCCGGTTCAGTGCATCCGCATACGCGGGTTTTCCTTTCAGATATTCCACTGCTTCCGGAACGCTGTGAAGTGCGGCAATGTTCTCAAAATCCTGATCTGTCAGAAGTTTTGCCTGCATAGCCCGTACTTTTGTAACCAGACCACTGTATGCCATCACATTTCCCATAGTCTCACCTCTGTGTTATACCTCTATGATACGCTCCAGAATCTCTTTTACATAAGCCTTGCGATTCTGATTATAATCATTTTCCAGATTATCGATAACGGAATGATGTCGTTCCTTCTCTTCTTTCAGGATCTGCTCCATCTTCTTCTCAGATTCTTGTTTGATCTGATCCAGCTTCTGCTTCGTATCTTCTGCCAGTTTCGCATCGAACTGGTCCCGTTCTTCCTGCAACCGCTTCTCAATCACAGCTTTTTCTTCTTCTGCGTGCTCCACGATCGCTTCTGCTGTCATTTCTATATCTTCCAGCTTTTGAAATACAGAATCCATATGGCACCTCCATTCTTTTTACATTATCGGATAAGTCTTTTATCTAATTGGATATTATGCGCTCTTTTATTTTTCAATGCAATCGTCATTTTCAACAAAAGACTATCATTAATTCTATGAAAAATAGTACAAAACCTACTTTTCCAAATACTTGATAAATAGCTCCGCAGCCCAGCTTTTTCCCACACCTTTATCCCATACCATCTGGATATCCCGGGGCGGCATCTTCATATCCACATCAATCTGCACCAGCTCTTTTTTTTCTAATAATGGCTCTGCCAGTACTTCTGGCACGAACCCTATCCCTAGGTCATTTTGTATCAACGGCAGCATCAGATTGGCCGTCGCTACTTCCATATCCAGTTCATAATCGATCTTCGCCTCTGAAAAAACTGCCTTGTATAATTCATAAGTTGCTGTTCCATTACCCAGTCCGATCAGAGGATAACTACATAACTCCTTGAGTGTCTTCCTGCTCTCTGCAAGTTCTGCATAAGTGCTGCCACCTACCAGGATCTCATGAAATTCCGTCATCTTCCTGCTGGTTAATTTCTCGGATACAGAAAATGGATTGGTAATAAACGCAATATCAGTCTTACCGCCATTCAGATCATCAATCACCTCCGGTGTCGTATTGTTACGGATCTTAATCTTAATCTCCGGATAGCTCTTCTTAAATTCACAGATCTTATCCATCAGATACAAGTGAAGTGCTGTCTCTGTCACTCCTATCTCGATCGTCCCTCCCAGCTCTTCGCCCAGACTGCTGAGTTCCGCCTCTGCATTAAACAAATGCTGACACGCCACCTCTACATGTTCATACAGACGTTTTCCTTCTTCTGTAAGCTTCAGACCTCTCGGTTCACGGATAAATAATGTGCAGTTAAGCTGTGATTCCAGAAGCTTAATTACTCTCGTTACATTGGGCTGATTGCTTTTCAGTACACCTGCTGCTTTCGTAATATTCTTATACTTCGCTACATAGTAAAATATCTTATAGTACTCAAAATTAATATCCATATAAATTTTATATTCCTCACATATAATATATATATTTTTAGTATTTCTTTAAAAGTAGTATAATCCACATCGTAAAGAAAGTAAACAGGTGATCTCATGAGAAAATCAAAAAAACAAATGTCCGAGTCTTTCCGGACCGCTGCATTCCTGTCAGTGTCCGGTGGTCTGCAGGATGCTTATACTTATATATTCAGAGATAAGGTCTTCGCGAATGCGCAGACCGGTAACATTGTGCTCTTAAGTCAGTGCATTGCAAACCGTGACTTAGAATTATCCATTCACTATATTGTACCTTTATTATTTTTCGCAGTCGGTATCGCTGTGGCCGAGATAATCCACGGCAAATTCAAAGAAGCCAGACGCCTTCACTGGCGGCAGCTGGTTTTGATTATTGAAATTGCATTACTATTTATTGTCGGATTCCTTCCTGAGAAATGGAATCTTCTTGCCAATGCGATGGTATCCTTTTCCTGTGCAATGCAGGTACAGGCATTCCGCAAGGTGAACGGTTATGCCTTTGCCAGCACCATGTGTATCGGTAATCTCCGAAGCTGTGTAGAATCGCTGTGTGCATATGGAAGAACCCGTGACAAACACATACTTCAGAAAGCTTTCAGCTATCTTGGTATCATTATATTGTTTGCAGTAGGCGCAGCACTTGGCGGTCACTTTATTCCGGTTATTGCTGCACGTACAATATGGATTTCCTGTGGACTTCTGATTGTAAGCTTTCTGTTCATGTTTATCAGGGAAGAAGTGGAAGAACATCCGGAACTTTTGGCAGACGAGAAGGCAATCAAAGAAAGCTTTCATAATATAAAGGAAGAAACATTAGACGTTACGCACATTCTGGAAGACGACATCAAATCATCCAGAAAAGACAAATAAATATTAGATTGTCAAGTCCCATATGCAAAGAAGCGAGAGGTATGTGTCCAACCTCTCGCTTCTTTGCATTTCACATTTATTCAGTTATATTCTCCACATTTAGAATCATACCGCGTGGATCGCATTCACAATCGCACGCTCCATCACCTGTGCAGCCAGTGTCCCAGCGACATTGATATCTGCCTCTACATCACCAACAGACGCCGCATAGATTGTATCCCCATCCGCCAGTGTCCCTACCGGATTAATACATCTTGCATATGCATTGCGTGTCATTGATGCAATCTTATTCATCTCTGCTTTGGAAAATTTACCATTTGTAATCACAGCGCCAATTGTTGTATTACCGGTAAACATATCGGTTCGCTTACTAAGCTTATACAATTCTTCCCTGGTGTCTGCAAAACCACTGCCATCCTCTGACCGAAGTCCTGCAATCTTCTTGCCGTTTTCCGGATCAAAGATATCTCCCAATGCATTTACCACAACTACTGCTGCCATCTCCAATCTGCCAAGTCGTACCGCATAAATGCCAAGCCCTGACTTAGATGCACGCTCCATGCCACACAGTTTACCGACGGTTGCTCCGCATCCGGCTCCTGTATTACCGCTTCTCGGATGATTCGCTTTCGCATCCTCACAAGCTTCATACCCCATCGCCGCATCCGGTCTCACGCTGGCACTTCCAAAGCCCAGATCATAGATGCAGGACTGACATACCAGCGGTACTCTTGCATAACCTGTGTCATATCCTATGCCATGTTCTTCCAGATACCGCATCACGCCATCCGCTGCTGCAAGTCCGTATGCCGAACCGCCAGCCAACACGATCGCATTGATCGGATTATCTGCTGTAGTTGGATCTGCCAGATGCGTCTCTCTGGATGCCGGTCCGCCACCACTGACATCCACTCCGACTTTTGCACCTTTATCAAATAAAAGTACCGTCACGCCTGTCTTCGCCTGATCATCCTGCGCATTACCGATCCGCAGTCCCGTCAGATCTCTGACAGATATTTCTTCTAATTCGCCTGTCTGCTGCATTCCTTACACTTCCTTTAATGCTGCTGCCAGCGCACGTGCAACTGCTGCTCCCACTACGGTACATACAACTGCCTCGATTGCGCCCTGCACACCTACAAATGCGACTACAAATGCAAATGGATTAGTTACGCCAAGCGCATCTACAAATCCCTGAATGTAGTCTGTATTATAAAAGAATAACACCAGAGAGCTCATGTAGAAAATGGTATTCAGAACCGGACAAGCCAGTCCGCCTGCAAAATACGCCAGATTCTTGTTCTTGCTTCTGACTGCTTTGAATATCAGACCGCTGAGCAGACCTTCCAGGATTCTTGGAACGATACATGTAAATACGGTACCGAATGGATTGATTCCAAGAAGCATTGCCCCAAATGCGCTGGTTCCAAAGCACTGCATCAGACTTGTGATACCAAATGCTGCTCCACAGATCGCGCCGCCTTTCGGTCCAAGGATCATCGCTGCTACTGCTACCGGTACGGTCAGGAATGTAATAGACAGTCCCGGTGTTCTGAGGTATCCTAACGGTGTGAATGCCATCACAAAAATGATTGCGATCATCAGCGCCAGTTCTACAAGATACTTTGTGCCTCCCTTAGTGTTAGTTGTTGTCGTTGCTTCCATATTCTGTTCTCCTTTTCTGCTGATAAAACGGCACTTTTCCAAGTGTTCCCCTGTCTTTCAGCCACGTATTATAGGGAAATGAGCATCGCTATCAGACTTCGTCCTCCCCTTAGGCGGTTGCCGCCTTACGGTCAGCACCGGTTCAGATTCTATCTATAAGATATGAAACGCCCGGTGACATTATATCACCGGGCGCACATTTTCTCAACTAATTCCTGTTTCTTTCCGAAAATTCACGACATAGATTCCCACACATACCATCACAAGTGCTGACAGGCTGTACAGATTAAATGCCTCCTGCACCTCTCCCAACACCAACGCTGACAGAATCACGCTACACAGTGGATTCACAAATCCAAGAATTGCAACCCGAGATACCGGATTATGCGCAAGCAATATTGACCATAACGTATAAGCCACCGCTGATACCAGTGCCAGATATAGGATCAACACAGCTCCGGCTGCAGTCAGCTTATCCAGATGCCCGCCCATAAACTTTCCTATTATAAACAGTAAGATGCCGCCCGCAAAAAACTGGCTGCCACTCAACAATATCGGAGACATCTTCTTTGAATAGCGATTGATCAATAACGTAGATACCGCATAGGACACCTGCGATATCAGCACAAAACCTTCACCGGTAAGCTTAAAGCCCATATCTAATGTACTTCCATTCAGATTGATCAGCACCACACCTGCAAAGCCAAGCAGACATCCAATCATCTTCCGCCCCGTCAACTTCTCATTCCGAGCCACCAGACATGACATCAGAATTGCAATAAAGTTCCCTGTTCCGGTAATAATGCCACCCTTCACTCCTGACGTATGGGCAACACCTATATAAAAGAAGAAATACTGCACCAGTGTCTGTGCCAGGCATACCGGCACAATATACCTGATCATAGACTTCTCTGGCAACATGATCTTCTTTTCACGAATTGTTCCAAACAAAAGAACAAGCAATCCAGCCAGTGCAAATCGGATTCCTGCAAATACAATCTGGCTTGCAGTGTCGGACGATTCCACTTCAAGCAGGCGGTATCCCGTCTTAATCGCCGGAATCGCACTGCCCCATAAGACGCAGCAGATGCTGGCAAGTAACACCACCATCCAGGTTCTGGTTAATATATTCTCTTTCTCGGACATATAAATTCTCTCTTTCTCCTATAGTAAAACATCTGTACCCCACAAACATTTACAGATATTTTACCCTTAAGATTTTTGTATGTAAAGAGAGAACAGCGCGTATCAGGATTTTTGATAATGTATAACTGCCTGTTTACCACAATGTGCCAGGCCGATATAATAAACCGGAGTGCCCAAATTCACATCATACTTTTTATCTTTCATCTGCTCCACTGCACTGGCAGCAAGTTTATCCAAATCCTCTTTCTTATCCTTGGTATATTTAAACTCCAGAATCATATTAGGATAGCCGCTTCTTTTTGCCCTCATCAAAAGATCCGCTCTCCCATTTCCGTTCTCACGATTACTTTCTATAATATAATTCTTCTGTTGAAACACACACATTCCCAATACCATCATATGATAACTATTTTCACATTGCAGGTCATGATAGGATGGAAGTGTCAACAAAATGTTCTGATACCTTTCCGCAAACTCATCTATATTTCCCCGAATCAGCTCCATAAATAATTTCTGCATATCTTCCTCATCTATTTGCAGAGAAAATGCAGTCAATTCGCGAAAAGCCGACCATACCTCCTGATTAGGAATCCGCAGTGTATAATAGTCATCTCCCAGATTTTCTTTTATCGTCAGCATGCCTGCATTTACCATCAATCCCCATAGCGAAGCATCACTTTGATGTTCATAGTACGCAGTAGTCAATGAGACAACTGTTGTTATCTCTCCTGTCTCAATCAACTTATTATATTCTTTTTCAAACGTTGTTCCTCGTTCTCTCAGCGCATCTTTTAAAATACTGTTCTCGGCAGTATTTACCCAATATGGTGCCAGCCTTTTTCTTACCGCATAATTGGTCACTGACCACGGATTGTAGATATCCTTATTGCCAAATCGGTACCCATCATACATCTCCTTCACTTCATCCGTAAGTTCCAAGTCAAAGTCATCCAAGAGTTTCCTGACTTCTTCCCCAGTAAAACCAAAACAATCTTCATATTCCGAATCATTTACAGTAAGCACCGTTAGGTTATTCAATCCGGAAAATATGTTTTCTTTCGCTACACGCTGGATTCCTGTAAGCATCGCTCGTTCCAGATAAGGGTTCCCTTTTAACGATGTACTGAGAAATCCCGCTAAAACAGAACGTACTTCTGAATAATAACCATTCCTATTCGCCGACATAAACGGCGTATCATATTCATCTATGAGAAGATAAACATTCTTTCCATAATATAAACTCAAAACTTCACACAGAGTCCGGATTGATTCTATAATACAAATTCTCCATGATTCCATATTTCTTATATCTGCTAAAGCTCTGTATATCTTATTAAATTTTTCTTTTTCTCTATCCGATAACATACTATCGTTTATCAGAGAATAATATCTCTCATATTCTTTTGTTACAGTCTCCCCGATTAATTCACAAAGTCCTTTCGAACAATCTGATTTTATATTCAAAAATGACAAAAATATCACTGGACACTGATTAAGTTCCACCATCCATTCTGTCCTGCTAATGTTAGTTCCTTCAAAAATTGCTTTTGAATCTTTGGTGCAGTCAAGAAACTCTGCAAGCATAGATATGTTCATTGTCTTCCCGAATCTTCTCGGTCTGGTTATCAAAGTAATCTGATACGGCGAGTTGAAAAATTCCCCGATCATCATTGTCTTATCCACATAATAGGCATGAAGCTCTCTCAACCTGCGAAAGTCCTGCAAACCAATAAGAACCTTTTTCTTAGCCCTGGGGCTTCCGTATCGAACCGCTTCCTCACGCAGCATCACACCACTGCCAGAAGTATCCCTTTTATAACCTCCACTTCTGCCAAACAGTTCATCCAACGAACATTTCAGTACATCCGCAATGCGTATCAACGTGTCAAATCCCGGTTCCGCCGTTCCGTTCTCATACTGTGAATATAGCGATTCCTCAATTAACAGCTGCTCTGACATATCCTTTTGTGAATATCCGGCACGCTTCCGATATTCCAATAAATGTTTACAAAATATTTCGTTCATGATGCACCTCCTGCTCTTTTTTTGATAGTATCACAGGTACACATCGTTTTCAACATAATTATTTATTTAAATTTATTGTTTCTTTTTCATTTTTATATATTGACATTTTTAATTTCAGAATATAATATTATGTCACAGTCGATAGGGTGCATGCTGCCGTTTCCGAGCTTTAAGGAAAGGGGAGTGATTCTTATGAGTACATATGAAGAATTTATGATTATACTGGCGACCGCCAACTTGATTATATCTGTTCTAAGTTATACGAAAAAGAAATAGCACCTCCGCTCTGACAAAGTAAGGTGCTATTCTAGCTTCTGAAAACCGCCAGAAACGGATAGGCTTGATCTATCGTATCGGCTGTCTTGTTAATTTCATTATATATGTACTTTTTTAAATGTCAAGTAATATTTTCGATTCATTTCAAAATCTAAATTCAGCTCTTTTACAGAATATCGATATATTCTCCTGCCAGTGCTTTGTTCATACTACGTACTGCGCAGAATTTTCCACACATGCTGCAGGTATCGCTGTGATCCTCTTCCGGACTTCTGCTGTCACGGATTGCCTTTGCATGCTCCGGATCCAACGCACATGCATACTGTGCTTCCCAGTCAAGCTTCTGTCTTGCTTCAGCCATCTTGTCATCAATGTCTCTTGCGCCCGGCACGCCCTTAGCAATATCTGCCGCATGAGCCGCAATCTTGGAAGCAATGATTCCCTGCTTCACATCATCAACATTTGGCAGTGCCAGATGTTCTGCCGGTGTTACATAGCACAGGAATGCAGCTCCGCTCATAGCGGCTACTGCTCCACCGATTGCACTTGTAATGTGATCATATCCCGGTGCAATATCAGTTACGATAGGTCCCAGTACATAGAATGGAGCTCCCATGCAGATGCTCTGCTGGATCTTCATATTAGCTGCCACCTGATCAAGCGGTACATGTCCCGGTCCTTCTACCATAACCTGTACATTATGTGCCCACGCACGTTTGGTAAGTTCTCCCAGACGTACTAACTCTTCAATCTGGCATACATCGGATGCATCAGCAAGGCATCCTGGTCTGCAGGCATCACCAAGCGAAATCGTCACATCGTATTCTTCACAGATATCCAGAATCTCATCATAATATTCATAGAACGGATTCTCTTCACCTGTCATGCTCATCCATGCAAATACAAGACTTCCGCCACGGCTTACGATATTCATTTTACGTTTGTGCTTTTTAATCTGTTCGATCGTCTTTCTTGTTATTCCACAGTGCAGCGTTACAAAATCAACGCCGTCTTCGGCATGCATCCGAATTACATCTACGAAATCTCTGGCAGTCAGTGTTGCCAGATCTCTTTGATAGTGGATGACGCTGTCATATACCGGAACAGTACCGATCATTGCCGGACATTCACTGGTCAGCTTTCTGCGGAATGGCTGGGTATCGCCATGGCTGGACAGATCCATGATGGCTTCTGCCCCCATATTTACCGCACTCATTACTTTCTGCATCTCGATATCATAATCTTTACAGTCTCTGGATACGCCCAGATTCACATTAATCTTTGTACGTAGCATACTGCCGACTCCTTCCGGATTTAAACAAGTATGATTCTTGTTTGCGCAGATGGCTACCTTACCCTCTGCTACCAGCTTCATCAGCGCCTCGGACGTCATGTGTTCTTTCTCTGCAACCACCTTGATCTCAGGTGTTACAATTCCTTTTCTTGCTGCGTCCATCTGTGTTGTGTATTCTCTCATCTTTTTTCTCCTTCTTCGGGATATCCCGGTTCTTTATTGCCCACAACATTTTTCTTACGCGACAGAAGGTGGTGCCCCCAATCTGCCGCCATGCATTACCTTTCAGTCCGTATCTGGTTCAGTGCTCCACCCTTTTCCAATGCAGAGATCAATACATATGCCAGAATACTTCCCACAACTGTAGAAACAAGAAATGGCACAATATAGACAAATAATCCTGTTGGATTCAGTCCCATCAAAAGCTTTGCAACCGGATAAGCTGCAATTCCTCCCAGCACGCCGGTTCCAAACGCCTCAGCACAGCAGGTCAGCCAGAGTTTTCTACACATTGCATATACCAGTCCACAGCACAGAGCTCCAACCATACTTCCCGGAAATGCCATCAGACTTCCGAGTCCAAGAAGGTTACGGATCAGACTTGCCGCAAATGCAATGCCGACTCCCCACCATGGTCCAAGTACAACTGCTGCCAGCACATTTACCATATGCTGTACCGGTGCACATTTACTTCCAAGTATCGGAAAGCTGATAAAGCTTCCGACTACAGCAACCGCTGTCAGAACACCTGCAAGAGCAAGCTTCTTAACTGTGTCATTCTGTTTCATCTTGATTATCCTCCTTTCCTGCCGTAGAGCCCCCGTTATGATGCCTATGTTATGATGCCCACGGATTGTTTCGTGCTTCGCACTCCCACAATCCTACCCTCCATTCGCATATCGTGGGATTATCATCCCACTTTTAGGCTCATGTAGGGGCGTGTTCCAAGGTCATTCATCCACTTATGAGCAAGCTCATGTGGATTTCGACCTTTTTCCCCTGGCATCACACAAAAAAAGAGACCCCCCGTAAGGGCATCTCCTAAATCACTGATTACTCGCTTTGTTGTCCCTACGTTGGCATTATCCAAATCAGGTTATGGGTCGAGAAATGCATTCTCCTCTCAGCCAGCTTTTTACGCCAGCTCCCCGTAACGATCATTCTATTCGTCCTACATTATACTATTATGCAAGATAATTTTCAAGGTAATTATCATAAAAGTCCCCTGTTCAATTATTTCTTTTCCGCTAAATAATAAAACGCTCCCGTTCAGATAAACTGTTTATAACTGTCCATCTGAACGGAAGCATCTTATTTTATAAAGACAATCTCATCTTAATATATTCTTCCATCATATCAGCTGTGCCATCAAGTCCCAGTCTGCTGCTGTTAATGCTGACGTCATATCCTCTGGAGTCACCCCACTTGATCTTACAGTAATGATTGTGGTATGTCTTACGCTTACGATCATGACGTGCGAGCAATTCCTCGGCTTCTCCTCTGGATACACCTTCACGCTGCATGGTACGTTCAATCTTGTCCTGCATATCCCCTAATACGAAGAAACTGATCAAGTTCGGATTCTCTTTCAGAACCGTCTCTGCACATCGTCCCACGATAACAAAAGACTCACCCTCGTCAGCTTTCTTTCTCAGAAAATCAAACTGCAGATTAGCAATGTTTTCCTGTGGAGAATTACTGTAGCCTTTTACCGTTCTAGAGAAAAATGGAGTCTTCGGCAACTCATCGAATTTTTCCAGTGTCTTAACATCCACTTTCTTGTCCAATGCAATCTCGCCGAGCATATGATAATCATAAAAAGTCAGTCCAAATCGTTTTGCCAACTCCTCTGCTATCCTATGTCCACCGCTTCCATACTCACGTCCAATGGAAATAATCAGCTGTTTCTTCAGTTCCATACTATCACATTCCTTTCCATTAACAATATCTGAGCCAGATTCCTACTGTTGCAACCACCATTACGATAATTGTTGCCGGAACTGCACTCTTGCAGTATTTGCCCCATCCAACGATGTGACCTTCTTTTGCGATAACCGACATACCTACTACATTCGCTGATGCTCCGATTGGTGTTGCGCTTCCTCCGATATCTGTTCCCATAGAAAGTCCCCATGCCAGTGTAGAAATATTCACACCATTCAGAGCTGCCAGACTCTGGATAACAGGAACCATTGTAGCCGCAAATGGGATATTATCTACAAATGCACTTGCAATTGCAGAAACCCAAATGATAATCGCTACCATTACATACAGGTTGCCACCACTGACACTACCAATAAATTCGGCGATCAGCTTCAAAACATTTGTCTGCTCCAGACCACCTACTACGACAAAAAGTCCAATGAAGAATAACAGCGTCTTATAATCTACGCCTTTAATCACCTTCACTATATTTTTACCGGATGTAATCAGTGTAACGATTGCAATTCCAAGACCAATCGTCGCTACCGTAAGTCCTGTCTGTGCATGTGTTACAAGAAGTACAACTGCACACAGAAAAATGACTGTGCTGATTGCAAAACTTGTCTTATTGGTAATCGCTGACTTCGGATCCGGATATTCTGCTACTACTTTTCCAGTACGCTTTACACGAAGTTCTTTGTGGAAAATCAAATAGTAATAGATTACTACCAGAATCAGTGAAATACCAGCCAGTACACCAGTATTGGTAATAAAGTCTGCAAATGTCAGCTGCAGAGATGTTCCGACAATGATGTTCGGCGGATCTCCGCACATAGTTGCTGATCCTCCAAGGTTCGCGCAGAAGATCTCTGCCAAAACCATCGGCACCGGGTCAAAGTCCAGCAAATCAGCAAGTTCCAATGTAACTGCTGCCAGGAACAGGATAACTGTAATACTGTCAATGAACATTGCCAGTATCGAAGACATAAACATGAATGTAATAAAAATCGGTATCACTTTATATTTTACCGCTTTTGCGATCGTCATGCAAAGCCATCTGAAAAATCCCGCTGCTGCCATACCTTCTACCATGATCATCATACCGGCTACGAAAATGATCGTTGCCCAGTTGATGCCGGCAGAGCTCTCAGAAGCCTCACCTGCTGTGTACCAAAATCCCCTCGTAAATATCTGAGCCACATTCAATGTCTCAGTCAATGCTGTCATACTATGCATGCAGATTCCAAATACAACAACCATTGTAACCACTGCACATCCCAAAGTAATAATATGACGTTCAATCTTGTCCATGATAATCAGTAAAAACATTACCAAGAATATCAGGACAGCCGCAATTTGTGCCGCCATAGCTTATTGCCTCTCTTTCCTTTGTATTTTCAATTTCCAAATGCCTATTATAGTCGGAAAGATTGTTAAATTCAATGTCAATCTAGCAAAAAAATTGTACTAAAAAAAGTGCTTTTTTTCTTTCTGTACTTTCTCCACAGGTCAGGCCAAAAATCTAACAGTTGGAGGCCGGTACAAAATAATACACTCAACTGTTATTCATCCAGTTTTATTCCCGCCAGTGCCTGTGCAAATGCATTGTTCACCGGTTCCTCTTTCTGCTTTTTCAGATACTTCTGCACATCTTTTTTGGACACGCCTGCACCTTCTTTGGCTCTTCTCGCCTTAAATGCCTCCAGCTTTTCCTTATATCCACATGTGCACACAAATGTCTCTGCATCGCCTTTCTTGATCAATTCCATCTTTTTATGACAGTTTGGACATCTCGCATTGCTGGTTCTTGCTACCGTCTCTTTATAACCACATTCTCTGTCCTGGCACACCAGAAGCCTCGCATTCTTACCTTTAACTGCCAGCATCCTCTTCCCGCAGCGCGGACACTTGCTGTTCGTCAGATTATCGTGACGGAAAGTTCCATCTGCCTGCTTAATCTCCTGAATCAAGTCTTTTGTGTAATCTTTGATCTCATGAAGAAATGTCTTTTCTTTCCCATTTCCAGCGGCAATGTCCGACAACTGCATTTCCCATCTGGCTGTCAGTTCCGGTTTCTTCAGGTCTTCCGGCACTAATTCTAGCAGTTGTTTTCCCTTTGATGTGATCCGGATCTCATTACCATTCTTTTCTATCAGAAACGTATGGAATAACTTTTCGATAATATCTGCTCGGGTTGCTACCGTTCCGAGACCACCTGTTTCGCCCAGTGTTTTCCGCTCTTTGACATTATCAGACTCCATATAACGGACCGGATTCTCCATCGCACTCAGCAGGGTTGCCTCGGTAAATCTTGCCGGTGGCTTCGTCTTTCCCTGCGACCGCATAATTTGGGAAATATCTACTTCCTGACCTTTTTTCAGTGTCGGAAGCTGCTGCCCTGCTAATCTCAGCTGATCCCCGCTTTTATCATCTTCTTCCTCATCCAGAGACATATTGTCATAGACCGCTTTCCAGCCTTCTTTCAATACGACCTGTCCCTTCGCCCCAAATACTGCGGTAGCCACAGATGGCTTCGCAGATGTTTGCACAGCAGCTTTCATCGTCGTCTGTTCATACTCATATGCCGGATACAGTACACCGATAAAACGGCGTACTACCAGATCGTAAATCTTCCGTTCTTCATTACTCATGTGATCTAATTGTACGTATTCTTCCGTCGGAATGATCGCATGGTGATCGCTGACCTTCTTATCATCCACAAATGCTTTGCTTGTACAGATCGGTGCCTTCAAAAGTGCTGGAATATATGCTTTATACGGTCCGATATTGCAGGCTTTTAACCGTTCTTTGATGGTTGGCACAATATCCGAACCGATATATCTGGAATCGGTTCTTGGATACGTCAATACCTTATGATGCTCATACAGACGCTGCATGATATTAAGCGTCTCCTTCGCCGAGAATCCATACCGCTTATTGGCATCTCTCTGAAGTTCCGTCAGATCATAAAGACCCGGAGATGACTTCTTCTTTGCCTGCTTCTGCACATCCGTAATGACCAGTTTCTGCCCCTTAATGCTCTTTTCTATCTGATCAATAACTTCCTTCTTAAATGACCTGAGGCTTCCGGTCTTTGCATTCTGCCAGGTCCATTTCACGCCTCCTGCCATACACTGTAAGCCATAATAATCTTCCGGCTTAAATGCACGGATTTCTTCTTCCCTGCGTGCGATCATCGCCAGTGTCGGTGTCTGCACACGACCACAGGATAACTGCGCATTATACTTGCAGGTCAGTGCACGGGTTGCATTGATTCCCACCAGCCAGTCTGCTTCTGCACGGCTCTTTGCTGCATGATACAGTGCATTGTACTGTCTGCCATCTTTCAGATGTTCAAATCCTTCACGAATCGCCTTGTCTGTTACCGAAGATATCCACAATCTCTTAATCGGCTTGTGACAACCGGATTTATCCAAGATCCATCTGGCAACTAGCTCGCCTTCCCGACCGGCATCCGTTGCAATGATAATCTCCGATACATCCTTTCGGAACAGCTGGGTCTTCACATTCCGATACTGCTTTGCTGTCTGACGAATTACAACTAATTCCCATTTTTCCGGCATCATCGGCAGATACGACATATTCCATTCTTTAAATTTCTTATCATATTCTTCCGGATCTGCCAGTGTTACCAGATGTCCCAGTGCCCAGGTCACAATATACCGACTGCCCTCAATGGCACCCGGAATATTTTTATTGCATTTCAGCACCCGCGCAATATCACGGGCTACCGAAGGTTTCTCTGCTAAAACAAGTGATTTCATAAACATCCTCCTAGAGACTCTTTATATATCGTTTGATCAGAAAGGTACAAAAATACGGAAATGTATGAATACCATTTTCAATCCCTATATTGCCTTTCACTAATTTTATACCAAATGTAATATCCGGATATTTATCACGATCAATCAACGTACGCAACGACTTAGATCTTCCGTTTGCAGCTTTAACCTCTATCGGAATTAATTTATCCATACTTCTGACAAAAAAGTCTTCCTCCAAAGTAGCATTCTCTTTTTTATAATAATATAACTCATAACCACATTTGATTAATGCTTCTGCCACAATATTCTCATACAATGCGCCTTTATACACATTCATATTTTTGTTGGCACGAAGATCTTCCTGTGCCTCTTCATCCAGCATTGCAACCAGCATTCCCGTATCAAAATAATACAATTTATACTTTCCTTCATCATAATTACCACGCAATGGCAATTCCGGAAATTGCAAACAATAACATATATTCACCAACCCGGCATCTTTTAACCATTCGATGCATCCACGATAGTCCTTAAATCTGGCTCCTTTTGCCACTTTTGATATCTGAAACTTCTTATTATCTTTCGCAAGCTGAATCGGAATATGATGAAATACATTCAATATTCTTGTCTGATCTACTCCCTCTGCATACTTTCGAATATCCTCTTCATAGTCTGCCAGCAACTGTCTCTGAATCTGCAAGGTGCCTTCAAATGTATCCGTCTGTATATATTCTTTTACAACACCAGGCAATCCTCCCAGAATACAGTAATCTAAAAACAAATTCTGATACACATTCAACTGTCCTTCCGGAAATGGTGTACCCTTTATCATATGATCCAACATCTCATCTATAACTTCATCAGAATATCCCTTCGCCCATAAAAATTCTTCAAAATCCATAGAATACATTAGATAATCATTTTTATATCCGACACTGTTACTTTCGATTCTTTGATATGAAATACCCAGCAGCGATCCACTGCATATAACATCAAACCGTCCATCCTGACAGAAAAACTTTAAGGATGTTGCTATCTCTGGGAATTCCTGAAGCTCATCAAACAAAATCAATGTATCCTGTGGTATAAACTTCTTATCAGGATCAATTCTCGATATGTTTTTAATGATATCTACAGCCGCATATCCTTCCTCTATAATAGTTTTATATTTAGGTTCTTCTACGAAATTGATTTCAATAAACGATGAATAGTTCGCTTTGGCGAATTCGCGAATAGATTCTGTCTTTCCAATTTGCCTAGCACCTTTCACAATTAATGGCTTACGATTCTCTCCCGCTTTCCATTCTTGTAAATACTGATCTATTTTTCGCTTCAAATACATAATTATCCACCTGCTTTCCCCAGCATTTCTAACTTCTTAGATTTTACCATAAATACGCCGTTTTTTCAATGTCACAACAATTTCATGAGCGATTTTTCACCATTTCACCACCATTTTATGAGCGAATTTTCGCATGCTTGTCACTATTTCATGAGCGAGTTTTTATATAGCAAGCACTATTTCATGATTTAGTGACCATTATATCAGATTTGTATATCTTACTATCATCCACATATGCACCACTGCAAACAACGGCACCAGCGTCCGAAATGACATATGCTTTGTCTTGTGCCTGAATGTCTGCATCCCGATCCAGGCACCTGCTGCCCCACCGATCAACGCAATGCCCAGCAGTGTCTTCTCTGGGATTCTCCATCTGCCCTCCCTGGCATATTTTTTATCCAGGCCATATAAGATAAACGCTATAATATTTACGCAGATGTAGTATATTCCGATAATTCCGTATTCATTTACTATATTCATGTTATCATCCTCTTATGTTCTTTCATCTTCTATAGTACCTTATCCTTATTTGGCCCCCTGCTATTTACATGCAAGCATGCATAACAGACTTTCTTGTGTGAAAGTAGGTCTAAATAGTTACATAGTAACAAAAAAATCACCGCCCCCGCAGCTCTATGTCTGCAAAAACAGTGATTTTTAAATGCGCGATCAGGGGTTCGAACCCTGGACACCCTGATTAAGAGTCAGGTGCTCTGCCAGCTGAGCTAATCGCGCTTATTTCGTTTTCCGTTCCTCGCGAACGCAAGATTTATTATAGAGTAACTTTCCAAAAAAAGCAAGTACTTTTTTGAATTTTTTTCAAAAAATTTGTCGGGGTAGTTTTTCAAGGTAAAAAACAGATGATTTCCCGTACTTTGTCTTCTAATTGTTATTCATATTCCCCCTTTCCGTCGAATATATATACTCTATAGCTACATATCCAGGAGGTTTTTATGATCCGCATTATTCCACGCCAGTCTTTCCCATATATGATCGTCACGATGATCCTTGGTACGCTGAATCATTTTCTCTATGACTGGTCTGGTAAGAATCCTGTCATCGCGCTTTTTACTCCTGTCAACGAATCTGTCTGGGAGCACATGAAACTGCTCTTCTTTCCATTTCTTTTGCTTTCACTGATTGAATACATCATTCACAGACCGGACAGGGCTCGCTTCTTCGGTTCCAGACTGTTCGCTGTCTGGTGTGGTATATTTTCCATCATCGTGCTTTTCTATGGCTACAGCGGCTCCATCGGCAGATCTTTCGTCCTGATTGATATTCTCCTGTACTATTTGGGAGTTATAACCACATACAGCCTCTCTGCGCATACAGAGAGGCTGTTCCATGGCACTTCCATACTCACGATCTTTTTATGGTGGACCGGAAGTACCCTTTTATTATTCCTTTTTACTTGTTTTCCACCGGAGATACCACTGTTTATCAGTGCTTAATCCTATTTTGATGCATCTACATTATCGTCATGATTATAATCAGATTCATTTGCTGTTACTACATTTTTATACAAATCGTCTAACGTCTGATATCCATAATATTTCCAAAGCATATCCGTCATCGACTGATCCTTCACGTCGGTTCTAATCGTAAATTTATTTTTTGGAGTACGATAATCTGAAATATCAACAATCAAATTCCCCTCTCCATCAGCCAACACATCCTGATAGCAGATAAACCAGTAAACGTCATTGACCTGGTCATACGATTCGCTTCCGTTACTGTAGGCATCTCTTACTTTTACATGATATACAAGATATAATGCATTGCCATTTTTCTCCTTTGAGCTCAGCAGATAATCTCCCATATAGGTAAGACTCTCTAAAGATTCATAGTTTCCCCAGTGCTGATCCATATGGTTATGATATTCTTCCTCCGCCTGCTCCTGCATTTCTTTCAGAGTTTCATCATCCAGTTCACTGCTCTTCGTGATATAATAATTCAGTCCCTTAACTGTATACTCCTTTTCCCATTTCTCCGGAATCTTTCCAAAATTTGCTGAATATTCATCTGCTTTGCTCTTGTCCAGATATATCTTGATCTTATCTCCATTCTTCAGAGTCTCATAGTCCTCACATTGAAAATCTGCCGCTGTTAGACCTGAACCTTTATAATCCCATGTAACATAGCCACTCGGTTCTGTTCCGTTAAATTTAACGTCAAGGTCTTTAAATGCGTCAAACGATTTAACCTCTTCCAGTCCCTTCACCTTATATGAACCATCTTTATACTTTAATCTGCATTTCACATACTGCGAATACTCTTTATTGATATTCCATTTATATTTCACTTTATCATTATTAGACAGATTACTATCTGATTCGACTTCCACACTTATGAACGACTGTAAGACATCCACCGGTGATACAGAATCCGCACCGATTCCGTATTGTTCCTTGAATTCCTTAGTAAGCGATAATCTGGAACCATATTTTTTCTCAACCTTCTGCCAGTCAATCTGCGCATATACATCTCCTGAGCCTTCATATCCTGTCGACTCAAAACTCACATACTTATCAAGATCGATCGTCTTCCTGGCTCGCATGATCATAAATCCAGCCAAAAATATAATTACTGCTGCCACACAGATTAGAATTATCATCAGTTTCGTTTTGCGATTCCCACTATTCTTTTTCTTCTGAGTTTTCTCATTTGTTTCCGGCTTTTCTGCTGTTTCTGGAGTCTCCGCTGCTTCTGCTGCAACCTCTGTCTCGTCATTCGCTTCTTCCTGCCCGATTACAGGCTTTCCACACGCTGCACAGAATTTTGCATCATCCGCATTTTCAGTTCCGCAATATTGACATTTCATCTTTACACCTTCTTATCGTCTGACCTCACGTTGTCTTTACATCGTAATAATCATACACCTTTTTTTCTATTAATCAAATATGATATAACATTTTTATTTTTCAAAAAGTAAAAGGCCGGGCAGTCTCTCGACCGTCCGGCTTGTTACCTGTCTGTATTATTCACCTTTAAAGAAATTAATGATTCTTGTCAGCAGACCATCTTTGAAGCCACTTACGTCTACATTGCTGTCTGTAATGATATCGCTTCCCAGTGCAGAATCATCGGTATCATTCAGAATACCGTCTCCTGATCCTACGAAGAAACTCTTAACAGAATTCCACACACCTTCCAGGGCACCCACTTTACCGCTCAGATTATTCAATGTGTCTTTAATAGAATCCAGATCATAATCATACTGTGAGATCTTCTCCATCAGCGATACCAACTGCTGTTTCTGATCATCTGTCAGTGTTACATCATGTTTCTCCGCGATCTTATCTACCGCATCTCCGATTTCATCCGGATCTGTCAGACCCTTGTCCAGAATCTCTTCCTTCACTTCACCAACTACCTGGGTGGCTTCCTCAGAACCGATAGAATCAGCCAGATCACCGGTTGTGATCAGTTCTTCCATCGCAGCTTCCTTCTTGCCCTCGTCCAGCTTCTCTCCGCTGGCAGTCTCATATGCCATAATAATACCAGTCAATGCGCCTGTTCCTGATACTTCAAACGGGCAGGCTGCGATAACATTGCAGTTCTCCATACCGGCGGTTGTCAGTGTACTTGCGATCATTGCACTTGTTACAAAGTTCAGGTTCGCTGTCTTTACCTTGATTCCACCGGAATTGGTCGGTTCTACGTATGCACAGCTGTTTGTTGTGTTGCCGATCTGTTCAGCTGTTGCGATACCTTCCATATATTTTACTTCATCAGAATGTGTTACAATAATAGTTCTTACCTTGTCCGCAGAAGTACCAAAATACTTGTACATTGCATCTCTCTGCTCTGTAGTAAGATTCTCACCTAATGTAACTACATTATCTGTATCTACCTGATCTCCCTCGATCACATCTGTCTTATCTGTACTGTCCTCAGCATCCGCATCTGTAGTATCAGCTGTTGTGTCCTTTGTATTCTCTGAATTGTCTCCTGTTGTGTCCTTATCCTGTGTATCAGAGGTCACATTCTCCGTTTCTGATTCCGATGAAGAAGACTTTTCAGAATTACTGATGTCCTCAGTGCTTTCTGATGACTCTGTGCTGCTCTCTGTCTGTGATGACGCATCTGACGCATTTGCCATCATCGGCAGACTTGCTGTAGTCAAAACTGCTGCCATAAGAATCGGCAGTACCTTTTTCATTTTCATATACTTCTCCCTCCTGCATCCTGATGATGCTCCCCATTATTATTAATCATTATTTCCAAGAGGCGAAGAAGATTACTCTCTTATTCATGTAATCCACTTCACCTCCACATAATATAGCACAATCTTTTCCGATTGTACACGAAACTTTTCTTATAATTTTGTAAAGACTTTTATAAGTTTTATAAGAGTTCCTTTATCCTCTCTGCAAATATCTTCTCATCGATAACTCCCTGCATGATACTGTACACTTCGCCATCCCGAAATGTCACAAAGGTCGGCACTATATCTGCGCCGTATTCCGCAGCCAGCACCGCCGATTCTTCAATCTCTACTTCACAGAAGCGGATACGCTCCGCATATCTCTGCTCCAGCTTCTCCAGCACAGGTTTCATCATGGCGCATTTGCCACACCATACTGCATAAAACATCACTACCACAGGACCCGGGTAGTGTTTTGCTTCCATCGCGAAATTCTTAGCTGTCAAATGAATCATCTTGTTATCACCTCTCGCTATAGTATACTCTTTACAGCTTATCTCGTTGCAATCCGCTTATCTCCCTGCGATCAGCTTATGGATCGGATTGCCCATGGATGAGAATTTCGCTTCGTATTCTGTCATCACGTTCCCCTGATTCATCGTCTCATCGTGATGCAGATCCCAGGTACTCGCCTCAAGTGTCCACCCTGCCTCAGTCACCTCTTCCAGTGAAAATGCGAACAGATCCCTGTTATCCGTCTTAAATTCTACTCTTCCATCTTTTGCCAGTATCTGATCGTATCTCTTCAAAAATTCTTTTGAAGTAAGACGTCTTCTTGCATGCCGTTTCTTCGGCCATGGATCCGAAAAATTCAGATAAATCCTTGCTACCTCTCCCGGCGCAAATGCATCCGTGATAAGACCTGCATCCATGCAGACAAACCGGATATTCGACAGCTCCGGATCTACGGTCAGCTCCGGCAGTTCCATTCCTTCTTTGCCCGGCACAATGTCCCTTCCACAGAATTCTTCGTATTTCTCCACAGCACGCAGTAACACACTGGAATACCGTTCAATACCGATATAATTAATATCCGGATTCTGCTTTGCAAGTGTCATCAGAAACTGACCTTTTCCCATACCAATCTCAATGTAAATCGGATGATCATTGCCAAAAATCTGATTCCATTTTCCTTTTTGATTATTTTCCTCTTTGATTACAATAGGGTGTGCCTGAAGCACACCCTCTGCACGCGGTATATTTCTAAGTCGCATGTCATCTCCCTTTCCGTCGCACTCACGTGCGTTCGTCTTTGTACGCTCCGAACGCTAAGTTCGCGTGCAAACACGCTCACTTTCCGTTGCACTCACATACCACTTTCGTCATGAACTCTCGGCTGCCAGCAGCCGGAGTTCCTTCCTCCGTGGTGCGTTCGTCTTTGTACGCTCCGAACGCCAAGTTCGCGTGCAAACACGCTCACTTTCCGTTGCACTCACATACCACTTTCGTCATGAACTCTCGGCTGCCAGCAGCCGGAGTTCCTTCCTCCGTGGTGCGTTCGTCGCTATCGCTAAAATTCAAAAATCGCCACTCCATATGCCGGAAGCGGATAAGCAAATGAATATGGTCTTCCGTCACATTCGGATTTCTCTGCTTTGTATACAGCCGGTCTCTTCTTACCGGTTCCGCCATATTTTTCTTCATCACTGTTCAGAATCAGGCGGTACTGTTTGCGCTTCGGCACACCAACACGGTAATCTTCTCTTGCCACCGGAGTGAAACTAATCACAAAGAGCAGATTCTGCTTGCCGCCTTTTGCATGGCGTACAAAGCTGTAAATGCTTCTGTCTCTGTCATCCGCATTGATCCATTCGAATCCTTCCCAGGTGTTATCCTGCTCATAGAATGCCTTTCTGCGGCGGTACAAATGAAGCAGATCACGTACCCAGCTCTGCATCTGCTGATGCTCTTTCTCAGCCAACAGATACCAGTCAAGTTCCCGCTTCTCACTCCACTCTCTGAGCTGTGCAAAATCCTGACCCATGAATAGAAGCTTTTTGCCGGAATGTCCCATCATAAATGCATAAGCCGCTTTCAGATTCTCGAACTTCTCCCAGCCAAGCCCAGGCATCTTATTGATCATCGAGCACTTCAGATGTACCACTTCATCGTGTGACAATACCAAAATATACTTCTCACTGTACGCATAACTCATGGCAAATGTCATATTGTAATGCGCTCCCTTACGGAATAACGGATCCAGCTTCATATACTCGGTAAAATCATGCATCCATCCCATGTTCCATTTCAGGCTGAATCCAAGACCGTCATCTTCCACCTCTCCGGTCACCTTTGGCCACGCTGTAGACTCTTCTGCAATCATCACTGCGCCCGGATTACGACCAAGCACTACTGAATTCAGATGCTTAAAGAATTCCACTGCCTGCAGGTTCTTATTGCCGCCGAATTCATTCGGTACCCATTCGCCGTCCTTTTTACCATAATCAAGATACAGGATCGATGCCACCGCATCCACGCGGAGTCCATCGATATGGAAATGCTCGATCCAGAATAATGCGTTGGATATGAGGAAGTTCTTTACCTCGTTCTTGCCAAAATCAAAGATCTTGGTTCCCCAGTCCGGATGCTCGCCCATTCTCGGATCTGCATATTCATACTCCGGTACACCATCAAAGTCTGCCAGACCATGTGCATCCTTCGGAAAATGTGCCGGTACCCAGTCCAAAATAACTCCAATCTTGTTCTTATGCAGGTAATTGATCATCCACGCAAAATCTTCCGGCGTACCATAGCGTGATGTCGGTGCAAAATATCCGGTCACCTGATAGCCCCAGGAGCCATCAAACGGATGCTCTGCGATACCCATTAACTCTATGTGTGTATATCCCATATCATGGACATACTTGACAATCTCTTTTGCAAATTCACGGTAATTATAGAAACCATCCTCGTCTTCCGGATGCTTCCTCCACGAACCGATATGCACCTCATAAATGGACATCGGCTTCTCTTTGTGATCCCATTTCAAACGTTGATCCATCCACGCCTTATCTGTCCATTTAATCTTCGATATATCCGTAATACGAGACGCTGTTCCCGGTCTCAATTCTGCATAATTCGCATATGGATCTGCTTTGTAGAGCAGCTCTCCTTTTTTTGTCTCAATGCAGAACTTGTACATCTCGTTCTCTTTTGCGCCTTCCACAAAACAGGTATAGATTCCTACCGGATCATTCCTCTCCATTACATCCGCAGTCAGATCCCAATCATTAAACTCGCCAATGACAGATACTTTCTGTGCGTTCGGTGCCCACACCGCAAAATATGTACCCTTTTTATCTCCATCTTCAACCAGGTGTGCACCCAGTTTTTTATAAACCTCATAATGATTGCCCTGTCCCAGCAGATACTGATCCAGTTCGCCAATCTCGTATGGTTTCACTCTCCTCTTTCCCTCCATAACTTCACCCTCTTCTGGTCATATTTCTTTACATATAATTATACTTGATACCCCCGTAAAAAGAAAGAGTTTTGAACAGCAATCTGTCCAAAACTCTCTTTTGTACTATCTTCTTTTTATTAGATTCGGAAGTCATCCTCTTTCAGAATGATACGGTCTCTTTCATCGGTTCCTTTACCGAATACTCGTCTTGCAAAATGCTTTACATTTGCTTTCTGCGAATGGTCAATGGCATCATCCATAATCTCTTTTACTTCTGCAACCGTCACTGCGTGATCCTCTCTCTGCATTACATCGATTCGGCTATACAGTGCCAGAATACCCATTTCATCCAGTTTATAACCATTTTCCTTCGCATAGGTCTGTCCGAATGTTACCAGCTCATCGTTGATAAATACCGGAAGTTCCAGCTTAGAAGTGAACTTCTTCTTGAAAGACGGATTAGCAGTAAAGAGCTTCTCCAATGGTTTTCTCTGATCCTCCAGAACTACCAGAAGTTCTCCTGTTCTCTTCTCCATCAGGCGATTCAGATCACGAACGGTTCTGGTATTCAGCTGGCCGGCCTTCTCAATGATGATCGCACCGCCGCGCAGCTTCTGTACGATACCTCCAAGTTCTTTCTTGTTCAGAGACTCTCCTGTAACAATTGCTACCTTGCCTTGTTTCAGATTTCTCTGCTTCTGAATTGCCTTTACAATATCTACTGCAAGAACGGTCTTACCAGATCCCTTATGTCCGATAACCACGATATTACCGGTACGTGATGTTCCTTCTCTCCGCTCTCTGCGGTCATTGTCCAGAACTTCTACGATCTGTTCGCTCATGCCTCGTACCGGTACGAAATAAGAGAATAACTGTTTCTGCTCCTCTGTCAGACCGGCGCGAAGACCGATCTCACTGGTAGCACTCAGATCATAACGTCCGGTTACTACGAATCCTGTGTCAAATGGTACGCCTCCGCGTCCTTTCTTGATACGTCTCTGGATCTCTTCCTCACTAGGTTCTTCAATCGTCAGATCATCGATGTTGCTAAGATCCGGTTCCGGCTCTTCTTCCTCGAACTCATCCTCAAAGTCGCCCTCTTCAAATTCGTCTTCCTCGAATTCATCATCGTCGTATGCTTCTTCACCTTTCGGCTCTTCCTCATACTCATCATATTCTGCGTCGAGATCATCATCCAGGAAGTCATCATTCACATCGTCTTCTTCAAATTCATCATCGAAGAATCCCTGATCATCGTTTTCTTTTTCTGCATCAGTCTCTTCCAGTTCACGGAGCAGATCTGCTAGATCATCCGTTTTATCCGGAACTTCTTCATATTCAGCTTCCTCGAACTCGTCCTCTTCGAATTCGTCCTCATCTGCTTCTACTTCTTCCAGTTCAGCTTCCTCAAATTCGTCTTCCTCTGCCTCTACTTCCTCCAGTTCAGCTTCCTCGAACTCATCCTCTTCGAATTCATCTTCATCTGCTTCTACCTCTTCCAGTTCAGCTTCTTCGAATTCGTCTTCCTCTGCCTCTACTTCCTCCAGAGCTTCTTCGATTTCCTGAGTTTCCTCTTCTTCCTGCTTTCTGCGGGCTTCCGCTTCAACCTTAGCCTTCTCAGCTGCCTCCTGCTCCAGACGTCTCTCTTCTGCTTCTGCTTCTTCAATCGCACGTCTGCGCTCTTCTTCTGCTCTCTGCTCTGCCAGCAACCGTTCTTCTTCTGCTCGCCGTGCCGCTGCTCTTCTGGCTTCTTCTGCTGCCTTCTGTTCAGCAATACGACGTGCTTCCTCGGCCGCTCTCTGCTGTTCTTCGATGCGTCGCGCTTCTTCCTCACGACGTTTCTCTGCTTCCAGCTTCTTCTGCGCAAGGATCTCTTCATCTTTCTTCTTCTGGATCTCAATCGCTTCCGCATTATCCTTCTGCTTAGCTTCCCATGCCTGCAGAATATCGTCAATCTTCATCTGACCGGTTACACGCAGATCTTCATCTGATTTATTCAATGCTTTGCTTTCCGGATTCTCTCCATTCGCAACCGCCATTCCCTTTTTCAGTGCCTCTGCAAGGGTTGCGCCCTTTACAGACTGGCGCAGACCGGATCTCTTATGTGGCTTTTCTGCCGGTTCTTCTTCTGACTTCTCAGCTTCTTTCTTCTCAGCTGTCAGCGGAACTTCCTCTGTCTCAGCTACTGCCGCAAGAGCCTTTGCTGCGATATCTTCTGTAGATACCTCTTTTGGTTCTTCTCTAAGAATCGATGTCTCCGCTCCTTTATCCTCACCTTTATCTGTGTCTTTTTCAGAGGATTCTGCCACAGCATTCTCCGGTGCTTCTTCAACCGCCTTAGCTTCCTCTTCCTGCTGTTCCTCTGCTTCTTCAGACTCAACCGCCGGATGCTCATATGCTTTCTTCTGGCTGTTGTATTTCTCCTGCTGAAGCGGTGTCAACGGCTTATACTTCATCTTAAGCTCCATCGCTTTATAAACGTATTTACCTTCGCTGAACCACAGGATCAGATCATCACATTCCTCCAGACACTCTGCCGTCATACCGGTCTGATCATACAGACATGCTAACTCGTATGCCCATTTTTCAATATATTCTGCTTTCTTAAATTCTTCCAGCGCATCAATCTGCTCCGACAGCGGTGCACGACGCGCCTTCAGAATCTTATATTTTAAAATGTACTGATTCGGATCTTTCGGTGCCAGCTTCACAAATTCTTCATAGCAATCGGAAGCTTCATCCACATCATTCAGCCTGAGTGCCAGTGTTCCCAGACGATAGATCGTCTTTCTGCTGTTTGGTGCACGATCATATGCTACAAACAACACATCCCTGCTCTTCTGATATTCTCCGTTAAATTCATATATCTCACTGACGCTGTTCAGCATCGCCGGATTCTTCACCCGACGCCAGTCTATGGTATCCGCAATCTCCATCGCTTTTTTATAACGCTTGCGCTCCATATGCTCCAGCATCTGCTCTGTTTTTACCCGATATTCATATTTATCCAATGTTCTCACCTCAAAATGTTTCAGTAATACTGCAAACTATGTTTTTATATAGCTTATTTCAGTTTAACATACGGTGTATTCATTGTCAAAATTTTCGCGGTAAGTTGTTAAAAATCTGTTACAATTTCATTACTATTCCAGACGACATTTTCTACAAGATCAAGTCGTCTATTTTCTGATAATCCGCCATATCATAGGCTTCGATAATGTTTCCCTTAACCACATACAACGTATTATCCACGTAGACTCCTCGCGCCGACTGGTAGCCATTTCCATTAACCGTCTCATTCATCAGACATTCAAATCCATTTGTATCATTATAGGAAAATACATAATAATTCTCACCGTTGTTTCCATCTGCCGCAAATCCAATCACATTTTTCTCCGGATCAATCAGCACTGCCTTGTAATCATACATCACAGCTGCGCTGTAGACATTTTCCAGTGTGTACTTCTGTATCTCTTTCACATCACTGCTGTCACTGATATCAAACATGGACAGTTTCACGCCATTCGTGGTAAATCCATCCTCATCCACATCCATACCGATGCCAAGCAACAGATTTTCTCCATAGAAATGCAGATATTCGGAAAATCCTGGTATCTTTAGTTTCCCGATGATCTTCGGATTCTTCGGGTCCGACAGATCTACGGAAAACAACGGATCTGTCTGCTCATATGTCACAAAATACCCCGTATCTCCCAACAGCCTCGCAGAATATACCTGTTCTCCCTCTGCAAGCCCGGTGATCGATCCAACTTCCTTCATATTTGAATCCAGAATATATAATCCATTCGTCTCGTCATCGGTAGTGACCACCCGCAGATAGCCATCATATTCATCAATGCTGAAGGAATCATTGATATATCCATCCACCTTGCCGGATGCCTCTGCTTTCAGTTTCCCATCTTTATAAGAAATACGCTTTATCACGGTCTCCGTTTTATCTGACCATTGAGTCTCATACCAATAGATGTTGTCGTTGCTCACATAAAGTTCCCCACCATCGCTGAAAATGGCTTTGGTGTCCTGAATTTCTCCTGGCTTCGCAACATCTACCGAACTTACCACTTCGTACATATATGCCTGAGAAAACGGCGGCAGGTAAATGTCATCTGCCTCCAGCATCTGTTGATTCACATACGGAATATAATCTTTCTTATCCTTTGGTGTTATTCCGCTCGTTACATCGACCGAATACTGAGTAAACAGATACAGATGTCCGTCCGTCAAACGAGAGGATGTGTAAGATCCACTCTGTGTCACTTCCCCTGCCTTCTCTGGCTTCTCCGGATCTGTAATATCATAAGTTGTCACCCTTGTATCTGTCGAAGCATACGTCCAGGTACCATCCTCTCTCTCCTGATTAAATTCGCTGACGAGAATCAGATGACCATCATTGACATAGAATTCTCTGGCTTGGTCATCATCTTCAACCCTTACCGATGCTACTTCCTTCAGTTTGCCATTTACGGTATCTACGATACTCACAGAGCTGCCATTATCTTTTAATGTATACAGATAACGTCCATCTGTCTTAACCACATCTGCTTCGTCTACACCTTCCTGACGTACATTGGTTTCTGAATACACTGCATTTTCTGAGGATTTGCTGTTCTGCGCCACTCCTGTATCCACGGCCGCCGCTGAATTCGTGCTCGATGAATCTTCTGCTGATTCCGTCACAACGCCCCGTTCCAGCATTCCGGTATCTGTGCCATATTGGTCATCCTGATTCGCCTGCAGATATTCATAGATCTGATCATAGCTTTTCGCTGTCTGAATGTCGGAACTCTCAGCCTGATCGGTTGCTGTATCTTGTTTTTCTACAGGTGATACTCTCTGTGGGCTTTTCTGAATCCCCCACACTGCGCCGCATACCAACAGACAACAAGCTGCCGCGAGTCCTGCCGTATACCCTTTCTTCCAATGATACTTTTTCGGTCGCTCTGACAACCGCTTTTCTATCTGATCCGGCCGCAGACTGTCTGGAATCTGGATATCTTCTGATTTCTTGCGAAGCTGTTCTATCATATCTTCTTCCCATTTATTCATAACCTGCGCCTCCCTTCTTCAACACCATACTCATCTTACCGATTGCTCTGCTTCTCTTAGAACGTACTGTCCCATCTTTTATATGGAGAATCTTGCTGATCTCCTGACTCTGATATCCACCATATACTGACAGACCGATGATCATCCGCTCCTCTTCAGAAAGCACCGCAAGTGCACGCCTGAGATCAAGGCGCAGATTCATCACATCTTCTCCCGCCGCCTCGTCTGATAATTGCTCCCACACATTTTCATTCTCCACCGGACTCTGCTTCGCCATTGCCTTTAATTTGTGCTTGCACACATTTGACAATATCGTAAACATCCAGCTTTTGAACGCATCTTCACTGCGCAGCGTATGTATCCTCTCATACCCTTTTATAACAGTCTCGCTCACTACATCCTCCGCATCATGGGGATTCCTCATCATACACAATGCATAGCGGTACAGGTCTTTATAGATAGTCTCATACATTCCGGCAAATGCTGCCGCATCACATTTCATGCTGTACCTCCTTCGAATCTCATTTTCTTGTTTACTTATCGATACCATACGTGGGCCGTGTTCATGACTTATGACTCTGGTATCTATATATAAGATTACTGGAATTCACGATTTGTTGCATTAAATTTTAGATTTTTATTTGACTTACTAACGATTTTTCACTTTCTAATTTTAGTTTCTTTGATATTTGTTTACTTCTTTTCAACATCTAAAATGAGGAACTCAAATTTTTCTTTAAATTTAAGTTCCTCATTTCACTTTCTCAATTATCCTCTATAGTAATTGATCAGACATCCTTTCAGGATAATCTCTCTTTCTACGTCTGTCAGCTCGCCGAGCTTCCATGACAATTCTGTGACCTCATCTCCGATCACATATGCATGGATCACTTCATCTTTATCTTCTACCGCTTTTCGGATATCCGGTACAAAGATATAATCTCCGTTCTTAAAGCTCAAATGCTCATGTTCTTCTTCTGTGATAAATGGCAGCATACCCCAGTTGATCAGATTCGAACGATATCTCTTGGTCGCATACTCGTTGGCAATATTAGCCCAGCCGCCAAGTACCTTCTGACAGGATGCTGCCTGTTCTCTTGCCGAACCATCTCCTGGTTTTACCGCAAATATCGTGCTTCCGATTCCCAGATTGCTCCGGTTTACACCTTCAAAGTTATCATGCACCTTACTCATGATTGTCTGTAATTCTGGCAGTGCTGTCTTCGGGCAGGTGTCTGCCTCGATTGCTTTCTGTGCCTTCTGTACTTCTTTTGCCCGTCCTACATATCCCGGATCTTTTCTTGACAGCGCAAATTCCGCGAGTCCGAGTGGATTAGAACGGTAAGAAGATGTCTCGCCTGACGGAATCAGCTCATCTGTCGTCGTTACCGGATCATGGATCTCCGATACTACTTTCAGTAACAAATTCTGTGGCAGCGGCTGCATTTCCGGCCAGTCCTTGATATTCGGTCCAAATTTAATCTCCACAGACGGATCTGCCACGCCATGACTGTCAAACACACGGTTCGCATAGATCTTACTGTCGAAGTGATACTTCTGTCCCTTATACTGTACATCCAGATCCGTTGCAGGTGTCAAGAAGCCTTTATTCGCTGCAGTTGCTGCAATGGAACGCGCATCCATCAATGCTACTGACGCGATCTGTCCGCTCTGAAGTTTCGATCCTTCTCTGTTCGGGAAGTTACGGGTAGAGTGACGGATAGAGAATGCGTTGTTCGCCGGAGTATCTCCCGCACCAAAGCATGGTCCGCAGAACGCCGTCTTCACAATCGCTCCGGATTCGATCAAATCAGCCACTGCTCCATTTTTCACCAGCTCCATATAAATCGGCGTACTTGCCGGATATACGCTGAATGTAAATTCGTCCGCACCGATATATTTGCCCTTGATAATGTCTGCTGCCGCGCAGATATTTTCAAATCCACCGCCGGCACATCCCGCGATCAGTCCCTGATCCACATAGAGCTTGCCGTCTACAATCTTGCTCTGCAACGAATAATCTACCGCGCCATCCAGACTTACCAACGCCTTCTTCTCTACTTCATGAAGAATATCTTCCAAATTCGCATTAACTTCATCGATCGTGTATACATTGGACGGATGGAACGGCATTGCGATCATCGGTTTGATCTCACTCAAATTTACATATACCATACCGTCATAGTACGTCACTGCTCCCGGATTCAGTTCTTTATAATCACCCTCACGTCCGTGAATCTCATAGAACTCGCGGATCTTCTCATCCGTCTTCCAGATAGAAGACAGACAGGTGGTCTCTGTGGTCATAACATCGATACCGATACGGAAATCTGCACTCAGCTTATCCACACCGGGACCGACAAATTCCATAACCTTATTATTCACATATCCATTACCAAACGTCGCACCGATAATCGCCAGTGCTACATCCTGAGGACCGACACCCTTCCTCGGCTCGCCGTCCAGATAGATCGCAATGACTTCCGGCATGCGGATATCGTAAGTCTTATTCAACAACTGCTTTACAAGCTCCGGTCCTCCCTCGCCCATTGCCATAGTACCCAACGCACCATAACGAGTGTGGCTGTCAGAACCAAGAATCATCTTTCCGCCACCTGCCAGAATCTCTCTGGCAAACTGATGGATAACAGCCTGATGAGGCGGTACATACACACCGCCATATTTCTTTGCACATGTCAGTCCAAACATATGATCATCTTCATTGATCGTACCGCCAACTGCACACAGTGAATTGTGGCAATTAGTCAGGACATAAGGAATCGGAAATTTTTCCAGTCCGGATGCTCTCGCAGTCTGTATAATACCGACAAATGTAATGTCGTGAGATGTCAGCTTATCAAACTTAATCTGCAGCCGTTCCATATTGCCAGATGTATTGTGCGATTCCAGAATGCGGTAAGCCATCGTCTGCTTTACGGCTTCCTCTCTGGATAGCTTCTGTCCGGTCTTCTGCTCCACTTGACGCGCATCTTCTGCAATCTCTGTTCCATTCAGAAGATATACGCCTTTATCGTAAAGTTTTACCATATTTTTCTCCTCCTTCCAGCCCCTCTTAATGGACTGACTTCGTTTGTTTAGTGTAACACAAAAAGCGGTTGCCATACAATAAGCAACCGCCCTTTATTATTGGTTATTCAGATATTTTAAATGCTTTTCTACCATAACCGCAATCTTAAATGTCAGTGCGTCCTCAAAGACTCTGACATCCAGACCTGTCTTCCGCTGAATCTTCTCCAGGCGATACACCAACGTATTCCGGTGTATAAATAACTTACGGGCTGTCTCAGAAATATTAAGATTATTATCGAAAAATGCATATACCGTGACCAGTTCTTCATCATCGAACATCTCCGTTGCATTTACAGCCAGCACTTCTTTCAGAAACATTTCGCACAGAGATCTTGGTAACTGATGAACAAGACGTCCGATGCCAAGTTCATTATATGCCAGCACACCGCGCTCTCCATAAAATACCCGTCCCACTTCCAGTGCCATGTCCGCTTCTTTATATGAACGAGATACCTCTTTCAGCTCCTGCACGATCGTTCCGTAGGATACTCTCACATTCACCATTGCTTCCATACTCAGAGTATCTACGATTACTTTCGCCATCTGCAGGATCTCCGGGTAATCCTCTTTATTTTCCAGTTCTTTTACTAATATAATATGTCCTTCGTCTACCGCTGTAACAAAATCCCTGGTTCCCATACCATAAAGTCCACGCATTGTTTCAAGTACCAGATTGTCATTCTCATCCTTCGGTTCTACGATAAACACGACTCTCCGTCGCTCATTTGCAATGTGCAGTTTTCTTGCACGATTGTAAATGTCCACCACAAGCAGATTGTCTAACAGCAGATTCTGAATAAAGCGATCTTTATCCATCTGTTCCCCACATGCTTTCATCAGCCCGACCACCTGAATAACGCCCATACGCCCTGCCAGCATACGGTCATCGCCAGTCCCGGTCAGTGCCAGCACATACTCCAGTGCACGATCTGCATATATGGCAAATAACGCTGTCTCTTCATCCGTTCTCTCCGATATATCTTCCATTTCACTGTCTTCTATAAAGCTTTTTACTTTGTCCTTCAGAGTCTCAGACTCCGATGCGGATGACGCCATACTCTCTCCATCCGCTCCCCACAGTGAAGTCTCATATCCCGATACTCTCTTGATATCCTGTATTGTTTTCTGAATCACCTGATTCGTCAGCAAACAATCCCCTCCCATTCTGCATCCTGCAGCTTTCTTCTTTCATCACCCGCATGCGATAATCAAAGCGTGCAATCTCAACTTCTGTTTTCTGATATTTAATATAACTGCACACCGCCACAGTTGCAACCATAATTGGGAGAATTACCTTTATTTTCATACGCACCTTCTTTCTGATTCCCCTGCCCACACAACATATGTCTATTATACATAATTCGTGTTAATTTGTGAGAAATTGTGTCGTTCCGCCCTGTCGCCTATACTATTTCGGTAAAGTCTGTAATCCATAATATGGTAATGCAGTTTATGAATACAAATGGAGACGATGAATCCTCATCGTCTCCTGTGTCTCTTTATAATTTTTCCAATATTCTAGTTTGTAATCGTCAATTCGGTCTCTTTATCGAATACATGGATCTTCTCCGGATCAAGTGCAAAATCGATCATATCATTCGTTCTTGCCTTGGTATCCGGTTTTACTCTTGCAGTCATATTCGCTCCATCGTAATCGAAGTACAGGAATACTTCCGCTCCCAGCATCTCGTATACACGGATCTTCGCTGTGATCACTGTATCACGGTGTGCTGCCAGGTATTTCGGATCATCATGAATATCTTCCGGACGAATACCAAGAACAACTCTCTTGCCATCATATCCTCCATCGATCAGCTTCTTAGCTTTGTCCTTCGGCAAACGGATATCGGCATCCTGCAAAGACAGGATCACGCCGTCCCCTTCTACGCAGCAAAGCGCATCTACAAAGTTCATCTGCGGAGATCCGATAAATCCTGCTACGAACAGGTTGTTCGGCTTATCATACAATACCTGTGGTGTATCTACCTGCTGTACAATACCACCATTCATAACTACGATTCTGGTTCCCAGCGTCATAGCCTCTGTCTGGTCATGTGTTACATAGATAATGGTAGTTCCCAGTCTCTGATGCAGTCTGGAAATCTCTACTCGCATCTGTCCACGAAGCTTGGCATCCAGATTAGACAGTGGCTCATCCATCAGGAATACCTTTGGATCACGTACAATCGCACGTCCCATCGCTACTCGCTGACGCTGACCACCTGACAATGCCTTCGGCTTACGATCCAGCAATGGCTCCAGATCCAGGATCTTAGCGGCTTCACGAACCATCTTATCAATCTGGTCTTTCGGCACTTTACGGAGCTTCAGTCCAAATGCCATATTGTCATATACAGTCATATGAGGATACAGGGCATAGTTCTGGAATACCATCGCAATATCACGATCCTTAGGATCTACATCATTCATCTTGGTGTCGCCAATGTATAACTCTCCACCTGTAATATCTTCCAGACCTGCGATCATACGAAGTGTTGTAGACTTACCACATCCTGATGGTCCGACAAAAATAATAAACTCTTTATCTTCAATTTCAAGATTAAAATCTTTTACTGCTTCATATCCGTTTGGATATGTTTTATTAATATGTTTTAATGATAAACTTGCCATGTTCGTTCCTCCTGAGTAAACAGTCTTTTTCTACTGTCATCCATTATACCGAATCCATTCTTTGGTTACTATGACCAGGTTGAACAATCTTTTTACCGATTCTTAGTCAGATTGTCCAAGTTCAAGTAGCATTCTGTATATATCGCGTTTGCTGACTCCACGATCTTTCGCTACCTGCTTCATTGCCGACTTGTGATCCATGCCCTGAGACTCATAATGTTCCATATGTGCTTCTAACGGCATTTGTTCCCACTGCTCCTGCTCTTCTGCCTTCAGTTCCTCCCGGCTTCTGCCCTCGATCACCAGTACACATTCCCCTTTTGGTGCATTTTCCTGATAATACTCACAGGCTTCCGCAATATGTGTCTGCCATGCAGTCTCATGCTTCTTCGTCAGTTCCCGGCAGATAGTAATCCGACGGTTGCCAAGCGCTTCCAGTAGTTCCTTTAACGTCTTCACCAATCGATGCGGTGCTTCGTAGCAGATAACCGTGCGAGTATCATTTTTCAGCTCTTCCAGTACCTGCTGCCGTTCTTTTTTGTCCGAAGGGAGAAATGCTTCAAATGCAAATCTTCTGGTGGACAATCCTGATAATGTGAGCGCGGTAATACATGCTGCAGCTCCCGGCAACGATGTTACCGGCACTCCGGCCTCATAACACATCTGCACCAGTTCTTCTCCCGGATCAGAAATACCCGGTGTACCCGCATCTGTGATCAGTGCCAGATTCTTTCCCTCCAGAAGCATCTGTACTAACTTATGTCCTTTTTCAATTTTGTTATATTCATGGTAACTGGTCATCGGTGTCTTAATCTCAAAATGGTTCAGCAGCTTGATACTGTTACGGGTATCTTCTGCTGCGATCATATCCACTTCTTTCAATGTCCGAATTACCCGAAATGTCATATCTTCCAGATTACCGATTGGTGTCGCACACAAATATAATGTTCCCGGATTCATAATTATCCTCCTGTAACTGTGCTTTATTTCTTATCTTTTACTCTGCCGTTCTGCTATCTCTCTTCCCGGCTCTTCTTCATATCGCCGTACATAGCCAGTACTTCTTCTGTATAACTTCCATCCTGTTCATATACGATCAGCGGTGCTTCCACCTGCATCCGTGGTCTGCCATTCTTCATGCCTTCGATCAACACCATACTCGGTTCCTTATCGACTCTGGAATATACGAGACGCATCCGCTTCGGTTCCAGCTTTGCCCTGCACATCTCACACATGATTTCCGGCAACCGGAATGGACGATGAACCATATAGAATCTGCCTTTGTCTTTCAATAACTTCGCACTCTGTTCTACCACATCCTGCAGTGTGCAGTACACTTCATGTCTGGCAATGTACTTGGCTTCGTTGTCATTTTTCAGACCATGCTCTCCGATCATATACGGAGGATTTACCGTAATAACTTCAAAAGAGGCTGCGCCATACAGGCTGCCGCCTCTTTGATATCTCCGGTCTTTATCTCGATTTTCTGTTCCAGATCATTATACTGCACACTCCGTCTCGCCATATCCGCGCTGGCTTCCTGAATCTCCAGCCCGCCGTAAAATGCGCCCTGATTCTTGGATTCCAGCAGAATCGGAATCACACCGGTTCCGGTTCCAAGATCCAATGCTTTCTCGCCACGCTTCACACGGGCAAAAGACGACAGCAACACTGCATCAATACCAAAACAGAATCTGGACGGATCCTGGATCAGATAATATCCGCCCGTCTGCAGATCATCCAGACGTTCGCCCGGATGGATCAGCTCATTCTTATCGTATTCTCTACTCATCGTTTAATTTGGATGCTCCGTTCTTCTCTTCCAGACCTCTGAGTTCCTTCATTTCTTCCTTAGAAACACGATTATTCTTTCTGCGGCGCGGTTTGAATCGAAGTTCATCCACTTTATAATCACGCACTTCCTTTTCGTCATTATCCAGTGATACAATAACCTTAACCGTCTGACGCAGTACATTTACCGACTGTACTTCTCCTTTCAGCTTCTCCGGTGTGGTCACATAGTCGCCGATAGATGGTAAATGACTGTTCAGTTCTTCGTATGTCTCTTCCTCATTGGTCAGACAGCACATCAATCGTCCACACACACCTGAAATCTTAGTCGGATTCAATGACAGATTCTGCTCCTTCGCCATCTTGATCGATACCGGTGCAAATTCTGTCAGATAAGTATGACAGCACAGCGGTCTTCCGCAAATGCCAATGCCTCCGCGGATCTTTGTCTCATCGCGGACGCCAATCTGCCGCAATTCGATTCTGGTGCGGAATACACTTGCCAGATCCTTTACCAGTTCGCGGAAGTCGATACGTCCATCCGCTGTAAAATAAAACAGTACTTTGTTATTATCAAATGTATATTCTGCATCGATCAGTTTCATTTCCAACCCGTGCTTGCGGATCTTTTCCTGACAGATCTTAAATGCCTCTTTTTCCTTTTCCCGGTTCTTTGCCTCTCTCCGCACATCATCCTGTGTGGCAATTCGGATAACCGGTTTCAATGGCTGGGATATCTGATCATCCGGCACCTCTTTTATACCGGTCACCACTGAACCAAACTCCACGCCACGCGCAGTCTCTACGATTACTTTATCTCCCGCTTTCAGTTCCAGTCCTCCTGGCGAGAAGAAATAGATTTTTCCTGCCGTGCGGAATCTTACTCCAATTACTTTTATCATTTAGCCGTTCTCCTTTATTGTAAGACACAGAAGCTCCATAACCAGCTCGAAATTAACATTCGCATCCAGTCTGGTCTTCGCCTTTTCAAGACTTTCCAGTATCAGCTCGATACCTTCATATGAACTTCTGGTCGCCTGCTCCTTGATGCTGGATACCTGATCCTTAAATACAATCTCATTCACATCTTTGGTCGCCTTATATAATAACACATCTCGATACCATATCATAATAATATCCAGATAATCATTGATTTCTAATTTATATGTCTGACATCTCTTGATCGCTTTTTCGATCTCGCTGATTTCCATATCATGGATATATTTCAAAAGCTGTACTACTTCATCACGGATCTCCCCGAAATGTTCGGACTGTGCCAGCATGATTGCTTTGCCCATATTGCCCTGTGCAAATGCTGTACAGATATCAGCCTTGTAATCCGGTACTTCCAGCTTCTCCATCAGGTATTTGCGGATCAGCTTATCGCGGATATTGCGCAGCTTCAACATGACACATCTGGAAGTGATGGTCGGAAGAAGCTTCTCTGCATTCTCAGTCAGAAGAAAGATCACCGCATACTCCGGTGGCTCTTCCAATGTCTTCAGCAATGCATTCTGCGCCTGCGTCGTCATCAGATCTGCCTCCGGTACAATATAAATCTTATATGGTCCCTGATACGGCTTGATCTCAATATCGTTATTCAGCTGTGTACGAATGTCATCCACACTGATCGTATTCGGCTTCTCATGCTGCACCCAGATTACATCCGGATGATTGCCACTATCTGTCTGTTTGCAGGAATGACACTTGTTACAAGGCGAACTTCCCTGTTCCTCACAAAGCAGCGTCTCTGCAAAAAGCGTTGCCAGCATCTTCTTACCCGAACCACGTTCTCCGTTTAGAATGTACGCATGAGAAACCTTATTAGCGTTCACTGCGTTCTGAATATATTCGATAATATTTTTATGTCCTACTACGTCCTTAAAGCTTCCCATTGCACATCACTCCTGTTATCTCATTTAAACATGTCTCCATGTCCGTATTTCTATATCTTTTATCTATCCCGAGACGCTTCAGATTCTCCTCGCAGAAATCTTCTTCATCCGCAAGAAATCTCCGGCACATCTCTTTATACTTTGGAACTGCCTGTCTGCGCTCCCGTTCCAGTGCTCTTGCAAGCCGTTCCCCATCTTCCACTTCTATATAGATCGGAACCAGATGCTCCGCACCATAATATTCCCGGATCTTCTCATAGGTCTCCAATGTGCCGATCAACAGATAATCACCTTGCTCCAGGTCAATCTGACCGTCATCTACGGTAAAATATTTCCAGATACCATGTACCGTGTTATATGCCCGAAGCTCCACGATCTTACCGTCTGTTTCCAGCTCGGCAAGCTGCTTATCATCCACAAAATGATATTCCACTCCGTCCTGCTCGCCTTCCCGGATCGGTCTGGTTGTATACGGCACTACCCTGTGTATCTGCGGCAGTCGCTCCAGAACCTTCTGATACAGCGTATCCTTTCCTGATGAACTTTTTCCCATCATGCAATATATCTTCCCCATGTCTGATCCTCATTCTCTTGTGTATCTTACTATATCTACAGTCATTTTACCAGTTTTTTTGCACTCGCAGATAATCGTCTTTTTCTAATCCCTCTATGGAAAATCCTACTTTTCGGTAATCTTGCAGCAACCTTACCGCCTCTTCTGTCACCTGTTCACCCGGCACGATCAACGGACTTCCCGGCGGATAAAGATAGGCATATTCCACTGATATTCTGCCCACACTCTCTTCCCATAATACCATCTCGGTCTCTTCCAATGGAATTTCAAGCGCCCTGGCACTGTTCATGACCTGCGGATTCTTAGGGAGTCTTCCCATAGCATCCTCCATAGCTTCCACCACATCATTCAGCGCCATCTGTTTGCCCACGTTCATCTGCTCATTTTTCAATCCAATCTCGCTGTCTATCTCCAGAAATGCCTTTACTAATCTCTGAAAACCTTCATCCGTATCACTGACCGACGTCATTGCAATCACATAAGTCCCTGCCGCCATCTCCATCTGCAAATGGTATTTCACACGCAAAATGCGATACAGTTCCCTTCCACTAAGGCCAACTCCCTTCGCCGATACAACAATCTTAGACCAATCATAATGCTCCGTCTCCAAAAGCTTCAAGTACTTCATCTGCTTCAGCTGCGCCCGGGCTTCCTGCAATCTCTTCACATACGGTACAAACATCTCGTCTCGTTTTTCTGCCAGCAGATGCACGCAGTTATCGATCGACGCCATCAACACATACGAAGGGCTGCTGGACTGCAGCATATCCAGATAACGGAAGATCCGTCTGCGATCTGCAAGTTCACCCTGTACATGCAAAATAGCTGTCTGTGTAAGCGACGGCAGTGTCTTGTGAACGCTGTGAATTACCACATCAGCTCCTTTTGCCAGTGCATTTTTATCAAAATACGGATGAAATCCCAGATGTGCTCCATGTGCCTCATCCACGATCAGTGGAATACCATATGCATGCACCACTGCGGCAATTCCTTCCACATCAGAAATCACGCCATCATATGTCGGAGACACGATTACCACAGCGCGTATGTCCGAATGCTCCATAAGCGCAGTCTTCACTGCGCTTACAGAAATATAAGTATTCAGATGTAAATCCTCATCAAATTCCGGATACAGATAGACCGGATTCAATTCATTCAGATAGACTGCGTGATAGACTGATTTGTGGCATTGTCTGGCAAATAGTATCTTATCGCCCTTCTTCGTGCAGCCAAGTATCGCACTCAGGATTCCTACTGTACTTCCATTCACCAGAAAACGGCTTTCTTCCGCGCCGTACACTCTGGCTGTCAGCTCCTGCGCATCTTTCAGAATTCCACTTGCGTGATGAAGGTCGTCAAACCCTTCAATCTCCGTGATATCGATTCCAAATGGAAGATTGTCGCCCCAGGATGTCTGTCTCTTATGCCCCGGCATATGAAATCCGTAATAATCCGATGCCTGGTAGGCACTCAATCTGTCATATAATCTCTCCATATTACCATCCTTATTCTTATGATGAACTTCTTATCTATTTTACCAGTTTACATACATTATATCAAGATATGCAGTCTAATTTGTCTCGCATTTGACTCTCTACTTTCAAGAAGACCTTCTTCTCATTATCATGCCAGATATTCCTCCAGAATTTCCCGGATCAACACTTCCTTAGATACATTTTTATCCTGCCTTGCAGGTGTCGGCTTTGTCACAGACTCCCTTGCAGGCTCTCTTTCAGAAACTTTCTCTGCTTCTCTTTTAGGAACTTTTTCCACTTCTCTTTCAGGGATTTTCTCCGGTTCTCTTATGGTTTCCCTTATGGATTCTCTTGTCGCTTCCTTTACCGGCATATTTTCAGGCATAAGTTCCGGAACAGGCTCCTGTTTCATTTCCTGCTTCTCCTCTGGCATAATCTCCGGTACTGATTCTTCGTATTTTGGCATACTCTTTTCCCGGCTCTTTTCGTATTTGCGCGCACAGAAATTATCCAGATAATCTACCATATATGTGCGTATTGCCTGCAGACGATAATTCTCATCTACTGACACCCGCAGTGCAAATAAAATAACACCTGCGACCAGTCCAAATGCGCCATTACGCAGTACCTGATCATTCATTCCATGAAGCACGTATTCTCCAAGTGCTGCCAATACACCGATTGCCGCACAGATCCACGCCGTCCCCTTTTCTAATCTTCGCCAGCTGTGAAGTGACAATCCTGCAATTCGGTATTCATATATGTATTTCTCCACAAACACTTCCACATTCTGCACACGATCACTTACCATACACGCATGCTCATATTTTGCCCGGATCAGGCGCATCAACGGATGCGTGCTTTTCCCCATATTTGCTGCCGCCCATACCAGTTTCTTAAGCGTCACCCCTGTAATAATTTTACTGATCAGCCCGATCGATGCCACAGCCCCCAGTAGCACAAACTGCAAATGCCTGTCCATTATCATTTCCAACATAATAAATGCCCTCCTTCTTTGTTTCGATTATACTCGAAACGCCGAACGAGGGCGGAAAAACCGTTCTTCATATTTCGCATAGAGTTCTGCGAGTTTTCTCATATTCTGTCAGGCTTGTCCATCTCTGTCAGATCTAGTCACCTCGCATTCAGCCATAACGCTACGCAAGCTTTGTCATTAATTTCTCCACAAGTCGTACACTGTGGGCAATTGCTTTCTTCTCAAAGGTCGGATAGTCCTCAGATGCACTGCCATCTGCCTTGTCCGAAATAGCACGAATAATGACATACGAAATGTCATTGAGGTATGCGGTATGAGCAATTGCAGCTCCCTCCATCTCCGTACACAGTCCGCCAAAATTACTGCGGATCTTCTCTTTCACTTCATCAGAAGCCACAAACTGATCTCCGCTTACCACTCTTCCGGTAAATGTATGAATATCCGGATTCGCTTCCTCATTCGCCTCTACTGCCAGACGGATCAGCTTCTCATCAGCCGGAAACGCCAGAATATCCATTCTCGGCACTTCTCCCAACGGATAACCAAATGCAGTCGCATCCATATCATGATGAAGTGCATCGGTAGAGATCACCATATCTCCAATATCAATCTTTGCATCCAGCGAACCCGCGATTCCTGTGTTAATCAATGTATCTACATGAAATTCCGATGCCAGAATCTGTGCACACACTGCTGCATTGACCTTACCAATACCGCTGCGCACCACGGTCACCTCTTTACCTTCCAGCTTACCTGCCACAAATTGCATAGAAGCCCGGTCTGTTACCTTCTCCACTTCCATCTTCTCTTTTAATGCTGCTACTTCTTCATCCATAGCTCCGATAATACCGATCATATCTCATCCTCCTTTTCTACCTCCGATAGTATACCATGTTTTTCATGACGACTCTATAATTCTGTGCACATTTTTACTCTGGTATTTTCTATCTGCTTCTGTTATAATGCCGATAGATTTTATCAGAGTAGGAGGATTTAAGATATGCAGTATAAAACACGCGGCACCTGTTCACAGCTGATCAATCTGGAGCTGGACGGTGATGTAATAAAATCAGTAGAATTCATCGGTGGATGTGACGGCAATCTGCAGGGCATCTCAAAACTGGTAACCGGCATGAAGGCCGAAGACGCCATCAAGCGTCTGGAAGGAATCCAGTGCGGATTCAAACCAACATCCTGTCCGGACCAGCTCGCAAAAGCACTTCGTCAGGCATTGGCACAGTAAGCATTCATAAATACGTGTAACCTGATTTAAGAAAAAGAGACCGTCTCCCTCGGTCTCTTTTCCTTTTTCGTGCTGTTTACTGTTCACTTTTGTCTCTCCACTTCCAAAAGCCACAGCAGCACTTTTCCATATTCAGTTTTCATTAATACAAGAACAGATGACGCTGCCAGGCTCTCCGGCTGTTCTGTCCACCTATGATTCGGGGCGGCCGCATATATCCCTACGACCTGACATGTTGTGTGTAACCCAGAGAATCTGTCTCCTGTTTGTTCTCTACTATCCTCATAGACTTCCGTTACAGCTTTCCTGCCAGAACTTATGCATCAACGTCAGGAATCTGCAGTTCCTGTGGGGAATGTGACGTCACTATGGTTTCTCCACATATAGGCCATCCGTCGCAGAATCACTCATGTCTCCATCCGCAGAATGAACACATCTTACTCGGTAATACCAATCACCCTCAACTTCCAGTTTTTTGCTGGTACTTACAAGGTCTGCATCGGTATTCTCCTTATGCCAGCTAGTCACATACTCCCATTCTTTGTCTTCCCACTTAGCGCGTTCCACAATAACGGTAATCTGTATTGACTTACAGGTATGTTCACCGATAGTCGTTCCACCGGCATAAATTACACCTGCCTTGACTTTACGTATCTTCGAATAACCTACCTGAGGTTTTCCCCTCTTGTAATCTTAGTATCTGTGCCTGTAGATTCAGTTTCATTTGTCAAATAAGAACCATCCAACATAGGCCTGTTGTCAGATGCTTCTGCTGACATACCGGTACTTGTACTCAGCAGTAAACAGATGAGCATTGAAAATGCACAGATTATAGATATCGCTCGTTTCTGCATAATATTCTCCGCAGCTACCAACTCTTCTCATATATATAGACAACCGAACTTGCAAAACCTGTCGTTTTTTACGAAGAAAAATGCAAATTTTTTAAAATTTCTTCAAAATCTGCTTTTTCTATAGTCCCTATCAACCGATAATAAACTCCCTGATATTCAAATGTTGCTGAATATCTCTTTTTTTTACTCTCAGGTAATTCATATTCTGTAACTTCTGCTTTTAATTTTCCTTCTTCAAAATTATATCTGTTTGTAACATCATCTTCCAAATCTGCACCCATTAATTCTTCATGGTAAGCCAAACTCATTACGTAAGATATATTTGTATCACCACATTTATATAAAAATTGCGCCATTTGCATATCTTCATCAATTTCACAATATTCATATGTCATATCCTTATGTATTGCTATTATCCTCACTGGATCAAAACCAAGCTTATCCTTAACTAGTTGATAACTCTCTACCTCTTCACTATCCTTTGTATCTTTAGTCTCTTCTTTCGATACATTCACTCGTGAAGCATCTCTTCCACCAAATGTTCCTTCCACCATCTCCACGATTCTCTTCGGTCCACCTACTCCCGTTATCTCTATTCCTATCACAAGCACCAATACTGCTGCCGCAGCTGTGATCCGCTTCCAGTGATATCTTCTTTTTGCTCTGGGTTTTTCCTCTTCTTTCTCTTTTCTCCACTTCTGTAACTCTCTGCCCAGACGTAGTGCTTCCTGGTCTTCTTCTGACAAGCTCTCCATCGCCGAATCTTCCGAATCTGTATCTTCATGACCTGGAATCATCGCGTAAATTTTCCGATCCATTTCTTCACTCGGCTCCGCAGACATCGCCTCAGGATCCGCTTCCACCATTTTTATAATTTCTTCTGCGTCCTTATCGATTCCTTCCCATATTCTCTTTTCGTAATCGTTCAAATGCTCTTTCATAACTTCCTCTTTTCACTTGACCATCGCACTCCCCTCGTTTACAATTACTTTATTGATATTGATTGGAGGCGCACTATGAAACGTATTATCTTAACCGGCGGCGGCACTGCCGGGCACGTCACGCCGAACATTGCTCTGCTGCCGCGTCTCAAAGAACTGAACTATGATATTCACTATATCGGTTCATATAACGGAATTGAAAAGGAGCTGATCGAACAGCTCGGTATCCCATATCACGGGATCTCTTCCGGTAAGCTGAGACGTTATTTCAGTCTTCGTAACTTCACAGATCCTTTCCGTGTACTCAAGGGTTTCCGTGAAGCACATCGATTAATTAAATTACTAAAACCGGATGTAATCTTTTCCAAAGGCGGCTTCGTATCTGTTCCGGTCGTATTCGCCGGAAAGAAATGCAAGGTTCCAACGATCATTCATGAGTCCGATATGACTCCGGGACTTGCGAATAAGCTGTCTATTCCGTCAGCTACAAAAGTGTGCTGTAACTTCCCGGAAACAGTAGAATTACTTCCGGCAAGCAAAGCGGTACTGACTGGTTCTCCGATTCGACAGGAATTGCTGTCAGGAGACCGCCAGCATGCACTCGACTTTACAGGGCTGACAGACGGTAAGCCTGTAATTCTTATCATCGGTGGAAGCCTCGGCGCTGTAGCGGTAAATGAAGCTGTCCGTCGTATTCTTCCGGTATTATTAAAAGATTTTCAGGTTATTCATCTGTGTGGCAAAGGTAAGCTCGACCCTTCACTGAACGCATTGGATGGTTACGTACAGTATGAATACATCAAAGATGAACTGAAGGATCTCTTTGCATTATCAGATATTGTTATCTCACGTGCCGGAGCTAATGCAATCTGCGAACTGCTTGCACTGCGTAAGCCGAATCTTCTGATTCCACTTTCTGCCAATGCTAGCCGAGGAGACCAGATCCTGAATGCGCGTTCATTTGAACGTCAGGGATTCAGCGCCGTAATAGAAGAGGAAGAGATCACCAATGAGAAGCTTCTGGATACAATTCATGAGCTTTTCCAGAACCGTGATCGCTATATCTCAGCTATGAAGAGCTCTAACCAGCAGGATTCCATCGATACGATCATTGATCTGATCGAGTCTGTTGCACGTGCATAATTTTTTTAAACTGTAAAGATATTTTTATTGTATAAGTACAGAAAAGTGTCAGTCTGACACCTTTTTCTGTTAAGTATTAATGTGGTCAAACTCGACTTTATAATTTTTTCTGATCCAATCCTTGATTCTTGTCAACGTACTCATCACTGCATTCAAAGACATTCCCATACGGTCAGCTATCTCCTGTCTGGGCATCTCATTACAATATGCATATACTGCCAGATTATACCATTTCCGTTTTTTGGTCTTTAGCGCCGCCAATATCCTGCATGCACATTCGATTTTATCTTTCTCACGTAAAGTTCCAAAAAATTGTTCTTCCGGATCTTCTTCGTACCCAAGATAGTCTTCCATCGTTTCTTTCGCCCATAGCAGTCTTTCATAGCTTATATGTTTTACGTGATTCACCGCAACGTTCCTGGCTGTCGTCGCCAGCCAGCTCCGTACGTTTGTCACACGACCGGTTTCTGAAAAAATGTAATATCTGCCAAAGACCACCTGTGAAATGTCTTCTGCCTCTTCTCTATTGCAAATATAATGATACGCTATACGGAATACCATTTTATGATATTCCTCATATACAGCATCGAATCCATTCTTTTTTTCGGACTCTATTTCCACTATTAATTCCCTTATTTCTCATTGCTTTATAACATTGTCTACGAATATATTCCTATATTCCGCTATTCTGTCTCTTTTACCTTCTTCAGGACTTCATCTCTGACTTCATCCGTGAGTTCACCTGCATTCCACATTGGAAAAGCATTATCGCCTTCGTATCTCGGAATCAGATGCATATGGTAATGGAACACCGTCTGACCCGCAGGTTCCTCATTATTCTGAAGTACATTGAATCCATCACAGTTCAGTGCTTTCTTCATTCTTGTAACCATCTTCTTCGCAAGAATGATAGACTTTCCTGCCGTCTCCTCAGGAATCTCATACAGATTCGCATAATGCTCCTTCGGCAAGATCAAAGCATGTCCCTTTGTTGCCGGACCAAGATCCAGAATTACACGGAACTCTTCATCCTCATATAAGGTAGCAGATGGAATCTCTCCATTTGCAATCTTACAAAAAATACAATTACAGTCTTTCATAACAATTACCTTCTTTCCTTATATTTACGATTCGTCACTGTCTCCTCTATATTGTAATTCTATGATATCAGTATAACATCATAATTCCTCTTCATCAATATAGATTCCGTCCCAGTCCCCCCATCTCGGCCGCTTATGGCGATTTAAAAATTTCTTTACAGGATTCCAGAGATTGTCCGTCTCTTTCATAATTTTACTTCCCATCTCCTGCCTTGTGATCCAGTCATGTTCCTCTGTGTCATATGTATGTGTACTTTCTTGATACGCATCATCCTCTTTTGTATCCCATATCTCCGTTTGTGCTTTAGTAATTGCTTTGTCAACTTTTATATTTCTATTCTTTTCTTCTAATTCGCTTAGACTTTCTATGATTCCTGTAAGACTGTAATTTTCTCTCATTGTTTCTTTATGAAGCAAAAACGCAGTCTGGACACTGGCTATATTCTGATAATCAGTCCATTGTACAAAATATTCCATTAACTTATGAAAGCTTTCCCGAATCGTACCATCATACTGTGGCATATAACAAAAATAAAATTCACCGTTCTTTTCAAAAATCATTTCCGGTTCCAGCAGGATTCTATTTGAGTTCAGTAAATAACGTTCCACATCCCAAATTGTTTCCTGCATTTTCGATAGAAACTTTTTCATCTCTTCTTTAGTAATCTTGTCCTGCCGATATTTATTTTTCATTGATACCAGCCCCGTAATTTCATATTCGTATACGGTCATTTCTCCCTCACCGCGTATGGCAACAGGCAGCACTCCTTTTATCTGATTCATCTGCAGCATCCGTATCTGATAATCTGCTTCCGTAATGCCCGGAACACAAATGCGCAACAATGTTTTATTCAACTCGCTCTTTACTTCTGTATGTATTTCCATTTGTTCCTTCTTTCTAGTATCTTTTCAATCCTAATTTCCGATAACTTCTTATCTTTTCTTCTGGTTTTGTAATGCTTGAAGACTCCGCGACCGAAAGCTTCATACGACCTTTTGTTGCATCTGCTGTAACCGTAATCTGGTCTTTGTTAACTTTTGCATTTACACTTGGATTGCCAAATACAATACATTTTCCCCTGATCCGTTCTTCAAAAATTGTTGACACTACGGTTTCTGTTACTTCATCCTTTTCTCTGACCTTTGTTCCGGCAATTGCTGCCGTTTCGTGTGCGGCAGCCGCTGTAAGTGCCTTATCATGATAATAAAATATTCCCATAATGCTCAGAAAAAATATCATTAATATAAAAGGCACAATATATGCCATTTCTACTGTAAACATTCCATTCAATTCCATTGTTCTAATTTTTGCAAGTTTTCCTTCATTTTTGTATATTTTATAATTTCTTTTCATCCATACCTCGTTTTCTTATGCATTTGCAGCCATCATTATCTCCGCCAGCCATACGGCTATATATCCAACTGTAATAAGCGGAACCAGAGGTATTGACGTTCGCTTTTTGAATCGACTTCGCGCCAGTATAATCCCTGCTGCCACTGCAGTTAACATCCAGGTCATCACTAACAGTTCAAGCATATTCCAGATTCCCAGATACCCTCCCAGAATACACATCAACCAGCTGTCTCCATATCCCAGACCTTCTCGTGTTGCTTTACTGATTACGATAAAAAGTGATCCGATCACCAGACCTGCCAGATATGATTTCCATGCTCCGGAGTCCCCGGTAACCACAGCTATACCACTCTCAATTCCGGTTATTAAACCACAGCCTATAAGTGCAATCACAGATACTTTATGCTCCCGTACATCTTTATAAGCCATGAATACTAATGCCAGACATACCATCATTCTGCCAATAACCTGAAACCAACCGTATTCCATCAAATATATATTTATTTGCTGCATTTTGTGCATGCTCCTTTCCCTACTGCCTCTGATACAGGAATCGCATATACCGTTCGTTTAAGTCCACTACAGCTTAATGAATTATGATAACGGTTGCCATAGTCTGTCAGATATACCTGCGAAGCCGCACTTCCATGCACACATTTATCGCAGGGATGATATTTTTCCTGATCATTGTTACGCAGGTCATCCACCGTTCCTGCATTGACTGTTCGAATAGATAGTTCCAGATAATTACAATGATAATCCCGATGGTATACCATGCCTGTCTCCGTAATATACACGGTCTCATTATCCTCTTTATCCCAGAATGCCGACTGATAACCATTCCATCCTTTCATCCGCATAGTTTCTTTCATGTGAACCGACTTTGCTGCAAATACAGGTATCGGAAGCTTCACCTGATAAGTCACTTCCATTTCCAGAATGCCTGTCAACATCGACATACGTGAATTCTGACAGCTGATTCCACTGCTTCCATTTACGACAATACTTCGTTCCAATCGTTCACTGCCAATTGCCCTGACAATATCTGTCTCCAATACGGACGGTGAGACCATCTGTGTCAGATAGCAATCTTCTGCCGCGCGTTTTGCCGCATATTGCATTCCATTACGCACACTGGTGCGTATGGACATTACTTCCATCATGTAAAAAAGAGCTAAAACCGCCAGAAAAAACAATGGAATTGCAAATGCCGCCTCTATTGTAATAGATCCTTTTGTTGCCAAAAGGCAGAAGGATGTCCTCTGGTTTTCAGTTTGTTCATTTGTTTTTGTATTGTGATACGAGGGATTCACAGAGTAATTCATCATATGCCTTGAGGGAGGCATCATAGAGAGCATCTCCTTTCTATATATGCAAAAAAGATTGTTACTATATCCCAAAGGACATCCTTCTGCCTTTCAGCTATTGATAAGTATAATAAGTGTTAAATGTATAAGTGATTCCTCTTCGAAGCCGCACCGTCGAGGCCACTTCCATCCTGTAAACGCAATGATCTGCACGAAACCACGTAAGTCCCTTTTCGTTACGCATGCATAGTTCTATCAGATCCTCAGTCCGAAGGATCAGGTTGTTTTTGTTTTCCAGAAGAAGCAATCCTCGTAGATAGCCCTTATAATCCAGACCTTCTTCTGCATCCATTCCTTCTCCATGGTCATCCTCAGTCCCAAGTGTCATAAGCCCGGTAAGCGACAATTGCCATGTCTCCGTACTTTTTACTAATGGTACTTTCCCACCTTTCATAAGACTTCGAAGATCCATAACACTTTCCCCAAGTGCCCACGCTAACAGCAATGCCTGTGCTACCGCTTCACTTGCCACCGGAAGTGCAATCAAACTACATAATGTCAGAGCAAGACTCTGCGCCTCCGCCTGTTTTGCTGCGTCCTGCTGAAGGAACGCATAATTAGGCGCAAACCGAAGCATCAATAAACGTTTTAATACTGCATTCAGATTCTCCCGGTCACTGTTCTTCCCGGCAAGCAGATATTCCATTTCATACTTCAGTGTGCCATCTGCCCCATCTTCCTCCACTGCTGTATCAAAATGTTCTAAAAGATATTCATCCAACAATATCTTCGATAAAGACTCCTGTTTTGCCTTGTCACTGAAATCTCCATATCCACGCTGAAGGGTCCTTCCTGATGCCAAAGTATCGGACGTCACACTGGCATCAGATACTTCTTTCCCCTCTGGCATTACAAGTTCAGTCAATGGAGTAGATGCAACTCTCTGCATATTGGGAAGCGGATTATTCTCTGTCGGAAGTTCCTGTTCATTCTCCGACAGAATCCCCGCCAATTCTTCATTTACACGATCCTCCATCTTAACCGACTCTTCCGCTTCATCTGCCCGCTCTTTCCAGACATCCTCATCCTCACCGAAAGGATTCAACGAACTAAGACCATACTTACTTTTCATATATTTCGCTATCTGATCCTCTAATGCTGCGCCATTATAATCCGTCAACAATTGCACCCGTTTCATTGTCTGTTCCATGCCGGATGCTCCATAATAAGACAACCGGTCAAAAATTTTTTCTTCACTATAATCGCTGCTCTCATAAGAAGCATCCAGCACAAACAGATCAAACTCTTCCAGCATATCCCGCTGATATTCCGCAAATACTGATTCCATGGCACAGTTCATATCTGCTCTCCGATAACTTTTGGCAGATTGCAGGGACGCACTTTCCATCATGCTTCCGGTAAATCCAACCAGCAGCACAAAGATTAATGCCAGAAATGCTGTTACCTCACCACGTTTCTTTTCTGATTTATATGCCGGAACTTTCACTGGTAATTTTCTCAAATATCGTATTTACAAGACTGGTAAGCTGCGACTTAAAAATGATTACCAGACCAATCAACACAACAAGGATCAGAATAACTTCCACCACACCGATCCCCTTCTCATCGCACAGGATGTCCGTGATCCTCTTTTTTAATTGAAACCCCTTCCATCTCATTCGGTACAACTGTTTCTTTATCATACGTATTCTCCTTTCTTCACATCCAAGCTTCCTTGCCTCTAATCGTCTTTACATCTGGGTGTCCTTACATTTGAATAGATAAAAATGCCGGAACTATAACAATCAGAAGTACCGTCGAAAGCATCATAAACATTGGCAACAAAAGCTTAGTTCCTGCCTCTTCGCCTCTTTTCTTCGCAGTAGCTTTACATTCTTCAAATGCCTGATCGGCTTCTGCCCGAAGCAGTTCTGATAAACCTTTGCTTCCTTTTCGCAGATTCTGTGTAAGCAACGCAGCCAACTTCCGATATGCTTTTAACCCACATCTTTTCCCAAACTGTTCGTACGACTCCAACTCTGTTACTCCACTCTGCATCTCGTTGCATGTCTTCTCCATTTCTTCATAAGCAAAACGGATTCCCCGATAATTTTTCTGCTTCTCATAATCGGTTACAATCTTCTGCCAGGCACTTTTTACTGTGATTCCTGCTCCCAAAAGTAGCGTAAGTTTATCCGTTATCTCCGGATAATCTAACATCATCTGCTGCTTTGTCTCCTGATCTTCTTTTTGACGATTCTGTCGGTCTAATGCCAGCAACAGTATACATATCATCGGTCCTAACGCTAACACATACCATCCCCTGAGATTCTGAGGATTACGAAGCACTATCGTATTACCATCTATCTGTGTCGGAATCTTGAATTCTGACTTCTGCCTGGAGGACTCCTCCTGTTTTCTCAGCTCTTCTGTCACAAGCAAGACTGTTTTCTCATCATTATCATCTAGTGGCGGATATATTTTTACTGTCATTTCAGTTATCGCACGCTTCGTCTCATCCTGCTTATATATCAGGCAGGCTTTCAGGTTCACCAGAACTCCTTCCGGTTCTTTCATCAGATTTTCTTCATTCAGAACACCATATACGCTGATCACATCATAGCGATCAATCTCCCACTCTACGCGAACAGGAATGTCTGGAATTTCCTTGATCAAATTCAGATCATACCGCACATTGTCCAGATTTTTATTCTGTCCAAGGATTCGATCACCAAGGTTTTCTGTCTCCTGATCGAAGACTTTCTGAAGTTCTTCATCTGAATAATTCCTTTCCTGAACCGTAATCCTCACCTTGTCTTTCTGACGTATACCGTTTACTATCAATTGAAGTTCCTTTGTTATACTTCCATGTCCACTGCTTTCTCTGGGGATACTCGTCACCGATTTCGTTGCCTCTCTCTGATCTGTCACAAGCAGTATCACTGCCAATACGCAACTTCCAATGACGATTCCCAGCATCAGACTTCGATATTTACAATCTTTTCCCCAAGCAAATATGCGCCGAAATATATTGCCAGACATGCTGTCATCACTCCTATTCCTGTCGGATTCCCATATAGTATCTTCATAAATTCCGGAAAACTGAATTTCATATAAGCAATCATCACAAAGGGAATTACTGCCATGACTTTAAATTCGTATTTTCGTGCCGCAAGCATCGTCTCTATCTCAGCTCTTACCTCCAGCTTGTCCCGGATCTGTCCGGCTGTATTGCGAATAATACCAATCATATTGCCTCCGCTTCTTCTCGCCATAACAAATACATTTACAAAGTTCCTGACGTCCTCCTGCTCTACACGCTCTGCCCATTCTTCCAAAATCCGCTCTGCCGGGATCTGCAGATAAATCTGGCGAACCATATGCGTAAATTCTCTTTGTATGGTCGTATCCTCCTTATAAAGTATACTTAGATCCTTTTTTGTTTCTTTCATGGCATTTTCAATCGAATATCCTACCTGAAGTGATGCTGCAAGTGACTGTATTGCCTCCCGAAACTGCTCCTGAAATTCTCTTCGTTTCTGATTAATCTTATCCACTTCCCAGTGCAAAAAATACCAGACACCAACAGGTGTTAAAATGATAAATGCGATTTTTGATTCATAGAACAGATACGCCAAAAGCATTTGAAGTGACACAGTTTTGAATAATGCTGATGCATATTCAGAGCGTCTGATATCCTGCCGAAAATAACTTTTCCGTATTTGCAAGATCCTGAACTTTCTTCCACTTGCCAGCAATTCTTCCATGTTCTCTGCCTGTTTCTTCAAACTGGTACAAAATCCTTGTATCAATTTCTTCCCCGTTATAATCCATCACCTCTACAATCTCCAGAAGCTTTCTGCTTTTATCCCAAAGTCTTCCAATATGAATAATGATATCTATCGCCGATGCAATCTGTCTCTGAATAGCTGCCAGTGGTACGTCCATCCCCATAAGCACCATCGTTTCCAATCGCCTGAGCATGTCCTTTGGACTATCCGAATGCCCGGTACTCAAACTACCTTTATGTCCTGTTGACATTGCCTGAAGCATATCAATGGTCTCAGGTCCGCGGACCTCTCCGACAATGATGCGATTAGGACGCATACGAAGTGCCGAGCGTATCAGCTCACGAATTGTGATCTCACCAATGCCTTCCACATTGGCATTCCGGGCTTCGAGCCGCACAAGATTCGGAACATCCAGTATCTGCAATTCTGCGTTGTCCTCGATCGTAATGAGACGTTCTTCCTTTGGAATATACTGAGAGAGTGCATTCAAAAGTGTCGTCTTACCGGAGCCGGTTCCTCCGCTGATAAATATGTTATATCCGGACACAACCAGTTTTTTCAGCACTCCTGCTACTTCCTCGCTCAGAGCCTCCAATTCTACCAGCCTGTCCATCGTAATCTGTTCTTTCGGAAACTTACGGATCGTAACTACCGGTCCATTCAACGCCACCGGATACAGCACCACATTAACACGCGATCCGTCAGCAAGTCTGGTATCTACGATCGGCGATGCCTCATTTACCAGACGGTTCGTCCCAGCCACAATCTGCTGAATCACATCATCCAGTTTGTCTCGAGACACAAAATGCCTGTCCGTCAGATACAGCCGTCCATGCTTTTCTACAAATATATTCTGCACTCCATTGATCATAACCTCTGTAATCTCATCATCCTCAATCAACTCCTGCAGCAAATCCAACTTGCGAAACGCATTGAAAAGCTCCTTCCCAAGTCTTGCCTTTTCTTCCAACGGAATATATTCCACCGCACTTTCTTCTTCCAGCACACAAAATATCAGTTCCTGTAATTCTTCATCCTCTACTTCACGAGACAGATCCAGCCGCCCCAGTATTTTTGTTTTTAATGCTTCTTCTGACGTCACAGCGAATCATCCTTTCCCATAAACTGCCGTACCCATGTCGGCAAAGTGTTTCCTCGTACTGACAGAGCTTGGAAACAGCCAGCCTGTCTCCGGAAGTCATCATATAGACCTGGTCACAACTTTGTAAAATGTCAAAGATTCCCTGAATACAGTCACCTATATCCAGAATCAACACATCGTAAATACTTCGTTCCAATATTTCCCGAAGCAGCCATAGCCATTCCTCTGTTGTCACTGTTTTCAGATCCTCTGGGTATGTCACCGGAGGAATATAATCCATCCCAGACATCTGCTGTACCAACGTAGTTATTAAGAGTCCCGGATTACCGATCTCCTGTTTTGCATAATACAGAAGCATCGACAGATTCCTTTCCTTTTCGTCTGCAAAATGACCACCTATTCCGGCATATGGTTCCATATTCAGATACAGAACATTCGATTTCTTCGCAAGCTGTATACCATTCTTAATCGCCTGTGAGGTCTGTCCCAGTCTACGTATCGGACTATAATATCCGATCAGCTGACCTCTGTTCTTTTTTCTCACAGCCCACAGATCTCCCATTCCACTCGCAGTCAATCCATCAACCAGACAGGTATAGATGGCATCTGCTGACTGATAACGGTAGATCCGGGGCTTATGATCCGGAGGTGCACTTGTCTCAAAGACCGACAGATACATCACTTCCTGGATTGAATCCAATACTCCTTCCGTGAATTTCATATTTTCATCTGCCAGCAGAATATCAATCTTCGTATCCCGCCTCATTGACAGTACCTGCTCCGGGCTCTCACAGATCTTTACCTGTAATGACAGGTCTCTTTTCCCGCCAAGGTACTCGGCAAGACGAGCAGCATATTCCGTTTCTGCATCGCAAATGACTAAATTTTTTCCACTCACCATCATCCTCCCTCCTTGAATTAATTTACATAAAATATTTCTTTTTAGACTTTTCCTCCTTCTGTACTTTTCCATTTTTCAGTTACTTCTGTTTTGATTTCTGACCGACCTGATCAGATCACGAAACATAATCAGATTTTTCAACTAGATTCAACAACTCAGATACAAGTTTATGTAACTTGTAAGATGTATTATATTCTTACTTTTCGCAAAAGTCCACCACTTTTTTAAGAATATGTAAACATTGTATATTTTTCACAAAATGTGATATACAGAAATACCATAAAGCAACGCAACCCCAGGAATTCCAAGGGTTCCGCTTGTCAAAAAGCTAAAAAGATTCATTCCAACCGCAACATTTATCCCCCGATAAGCAAGAAATTCATTTACAAAGAAAATCATACATACACCGACAAATGCACGCACAAAAAAGTTTACAATAAATCCCGGACGTTTTTCAGACATATATCCTTCTCCATTTCTGTTTTTATTACAGATATATGCTTCCCCTACAAAAAAAAGAATGCATCCGCAGACACATTCTTTCTATCACATTCATTATTTACTTATAATTCTATCTCAATCTTTCTTCCCGACCGCTGATACTGATGGTATTTCACGCCCGCCGCATCAAACATCATCATAGACGCCTGCACCCTGCTACTGCCATCGTATTTGTTGCAGTCATAAATGACCTCTTTAATTCCGCTCTGAATAATTGCCTTGGCACATTCATTGCAAGGGAACAGAGATACATATAATTTCGAGCCTTCCAGACTTCCGCCACGATAATTCAGGATTGCATTCAATTCACTGTGCACCGTGTAGAAATACTTGGTCTTCAGATCATCTTCCCCTTCCCTGACCCATGGAAACATGTCATCAGAACAACCTATCGGGAATCCGTTATAGCCCATAGATAAAATCTTATTATCCTGACTGACAATACAGCATCCCACCTGTGTATTCGGATCTTTCGAACGACTAGCCGACAGCTTGGCAACTCCCATAAAGTACTCATCCCAGCTGATATAGTCTTCTCTTTTTGTACTCATTACGCACCTCCGTTATCTCTATGTTATCTATAATTTCCTCTATACAGGCTCTATACATGAATTACCTGATGACCTGCCGCCTTCAACAGCCGGTTCATGATTGCACTTCCAATGCCTTCTTCCTGAAATGCTTCACTATATATCACATTGACTCCGTCTGAATCAAATTCACGCAGAACGCCGAACAGACCTGCCGCTATCGTGCGTTCATCCGCCCTCGTTCCAATACACTTAACATCGCCTGCCAGATATTGTTCCATCGTCTCAGCCGTCGCGATAATCCCCGCCCGCATTCCATTTGCTACATGTTCTGCTGTCCGTTCATTAATATAGTTTACCACTGCGTCTGTGTCACCCTCTACAACCGTAAGCTGTGCCTTTGGTGCATAATGACGATACTTCATACCCGGAGCTTTTGGTACTTCTTTACTGTCCGGTTTGATCAATGTATGATCTACTGCAACCGTTCCAACTACACCCTCAAACATTTCTTTGGTAATTGCTCCCGGTCTCAAAATCATCGGTGGATCTACCGTCACATCCAGAATCGAAGATTCCACTCCGATATCCACCGGTCCACCATCCACAATCATATCAATCTTACCAGTCAGATCTTCTTCCACATGCTGTGCAGTCGTCGGGCTCGGTCTTCCTGAAGTATTAGCACTTGGTGCGGAAATGTATCCACCACCAGCCAAAATGAGATCTCTCGCTATCGGATGGTCTGGCATACGAACCGCCACGGTATCCAGTCCACCGGTTGTTCCATGCGGCACCAGGTCACTCTTCTGAAATATCATAGTAAGCGGTCCCGGCCAATATCTCTCTGCTACTTTTTTCGCTGCTTCCGGAATCTCTGTCACGATCTTCGGCAGATCCTTCATATCTGCAATATGCACAATCAGCGGATTGTCCGATGGTCTTCCTTTTGCGGCATAAGTCTTCATAGCAGCCTCTTCATCCAACGCATTGGCACCCAGTCCATATACTGTCTCTGTCGGGAATGCAACAAGTCCGCCTTTTTTCAAAATATCTCCAGCCTGGCAAATGATATCTGCTTCCGGATGTTCTTTATTTACTTTCTTAATTATTGTCTTCATTCGTTTCTCTCGCTTTCTTATCCCTCAGTATAACACGCTTTTTTTTATTTTTCCATATAAGCCTTTATTCCTGTTACAATCGCTTCTGCGACTTTTTTTTGATACTCATCCTGCTTTAACAATCCAGCCTCTTCTGTGTTGGTTAAGAATCCACACTCTACAATAATGGTAGGACTTTCCGTTCGTTTCAGCAGATAATATGTATCATTTGCTTTCGCCTTTCTATGATTCGTATCATCCAATACCAGCAAAGATTCCTGCATGATTTCTGCTGCCTTCTTTCCTTCCTCTGAATGCGTATAATAAAACACCTGTGCTCCTTTAATCTCTTCCTGTGGATAGCTGTTCTGATGAATGCTGACCGTCAGCAATGGTTTCTCTTTGTTAATCTGCTCTACTCTCATTTTCATATCACCGATTTTAGTTCTTTCTCCACTATCTTCTGAGAGCATCTCATCCTTTTCTCTGGTCATTACAACTTCAATTTTTTCCTTTTTCAATAACTCTTCCACATATTGCGCGATTGCCAGGTTCACTTCCTTTTCTTCCAATCCATTAATTCCGATCTTTCCGGGATCAGAACCCCCATGTGCTGATTGTAGTTTACGCAAATTGTGATATGTATTCCCCAGTATATATGGGGAGTTAGAAATGTATTGAGATTAGATAGCCTTTTTCTCCAAGTCCTCACAGTAAACGCTTGAAAATAAATGTTCCAGCTCAT
>NZ_QSDM01000060.1:0-674 GCF_003464045.1 Dorea sp. AM58-8
TCATTACTACATTACTCTGTTTATAACAATTACCTCGGATGTCTTGATTAAGATATTTAAAAATCTTATCATATTTCTTGTATGCGGTTTTCAAGGTACATATCTGACCTTTTTCAGGTCAAGTGGAGAATACGAGAGTCGAACTCGTGACCTCCTGCTTGCAAGGCAGGCGCTCTCCCAACTGAGCTAATCCCCCATATGTAGTTTTATTGGTATGATAACCAATGGGCTTAAGTGACCTTACCTCCTCAGGCGAACACTTAAGTAAGTGGGCTTAAGTGGACTCGAACCACCGACCTCACGCTTATCAGGCGTGCGCTCTAACCAGCTGAGCTATAAGCCCTTCTCAGTTCAGCCACCATCCGGTGCCCTTAACTTTTCTTTTTTAATCTGGCGGCCACCTACTCTCCCACACCGTCTCCAGTGCAGTACCATCGGCCGCTTGCGTCTTAACCATCGTGTTCGGTATGGGAACGGGTGTCTCCCACAAGCGCATCGCCACCAGAAAGATTACCTAGCTTTGACAGCTTCGATAACTCAACAATAAACAACAACCCTTACTTTTTTCCTTAGAAAGGAGGTGATCCAGCCGCACCTTCCGATACGGCTACCTTGTTACGACTTCACCCCAGTTATCGGTCCCACCTTCGGCAGCTCCCTCCTTGCGGTTGGGT
>NZ_QSDM01000061.1:0-626 GCF_003464045.1 Dorea sp. AM58-8
GTCCAACTGGCATGTGAGATGGCGTAAGCCCCGCCGCCGATGAGAAGCGCCGCACAGAGGATTCCCGCACCAGCCACGCAGACCTGCTTACGGGAGAACTCGCGCCCGAAGAGCACGAGCGGCTTCTTAGCATTCTCCTCCTCCGTCGAACCCACGACCTTCGGGATTTCGGCAGTCTTGTCCGCCGGGATACCCTCAGTCTCGATGCTGTTGTCGTTAAACATATTGCTGTCTTTCTTCATTTCTGTCAGTCCTTTCTGTCTCATAAGAAGTTTTCTTGCTCTCTATCTATCCATATTACCGGTAGGTCCCTACACCAACATACCCCATAGGACATGCACGAGGATGATGAGAACAAGGATAACCGCCATCCATTTGCTGTAGTAGAACAGTCTGTCTGGAAGCGTCACCATCGAAAGCCGCTCAATGCGTCTCTTGGATTCCTCTACCATCGAGTCGATGACCTTCCTGCTCCTTGCGGTCACCTCTTCGACGTTCTTTATGGTCATCTCTCCCGCCTTCTGCTGGGCGTTCGCAACTCCCATGAGTGCCATCTGATTCGCCTGATGCTGCGCGTCCGCCGCGCCGTTTCTCAGCTCCTCGACCTTTTCGAGCACATCCTTCAT